>CAVUMJ010000063.1:0-6366 GCA_963741375.1 uncultured Pseudomonadota bacterium | reverse complement strand
CGAGGGCCACAAAACCGTTAAATAGCGCCACTTGACCATAAACATCAGGCGAGACTAATTCTGTCAGAATTCTAATTCCTGCCAATAAAACCAGTCCAGAAACAAATTGTCCGGCCAGCACCCAAAAAGCATCGATATACAGCCGTTTTTCTTTGTTTATTAAAAGCATGGTTTCGCCTTTATCTTAATCACCAAAACTGTTGCGCCTTTATTGAATGGATTCCGATTCATAAGCACAATCCGGTTGGACAAAATTGCCATTAGCCGCTGGTAATATTTCCGGAATACTCCCGGTTCCCAAAACCATTCCCCACAACAGCATCAAAACGGCATTCTGCGGAAAATACTCCCACATATTAAATGTCAGCCCGGCAACAAAAATAAACGTCATCACCAGACCTTTGCGATGGTGACCTGAAACACGAAAACTTAACCACAGAAAACCGATATATGCCGCTAACCCTATCAAGCCGTAACCATTCAGCAAAAACAAATAAAGACTGTCCGAATCAAACTGTCCGGGGAAATGCTCTGCCCCATACAGGATATTAATGGTGTTCGAACTTAATCCCAATCCCCAGCCAAACAGCAAATCAATAGGATCGTGTATATAGTTTGAAAACACTCTAATCCATAAATCAATTCTGCCGTCTTCTGTCGGATTAGCGTCATCCCGCCCGCTCAACAAGGGACTGGAAGCCAAAATTAATGCTCCGACAGCCAGAACAGGAGCCGGTATAAGCAATGCCCAGCGATCTCTGGGTTTAAACACGGCATAAATTTGAAAAAATATAACCAGAAGCGAACTGATAAAAGCTGTTCTGGAGCCACTTAATAACGCTAAAAACACACTAATAGCCAACCACTTGCGCATATTTGGCGCTAAGGAAAATACCAATGCGCAAGTCGCCATAGTGGCTCCGAACAAATTCGGGCTGACGAACGTGCCAAACGGTCTGCCGCCACCTAAAAATGACACTCCAAATAATGGAGGCGCCCATAAGGCCTGGGCAATGGCAAGCACTGCCTCTATCACTATGTAAAAACGCAGGTATCGGGCAAATTGACCAATAATGTATTCGCCGGCATTTAATCGGCTGACTACAAAACCAATTAAAGCCAACGGTATATATTCAAATATTCTTAGTCCGGCAGTTGGAACCACCCAAGGTAGATCTAAATATAATGCATAGGCAAACTCAACCAGCACATAGACAGCCAGTACATTAAAAAAAGCGAAAACAGGCGTAATCAAAATGCCTTTGCGTAATCGTTTTTCCAGAAACAGATAGGTCACGATGACGGCCAGCATCAATTCGCGAAAAATTCTCATGCCGAAATCCTGATCGCCATAGACTTCCTTGACTCCATTCCAGGCCGATTCGACCTGAGGCAAGGAAGCCAGCGTTGACATGCTTACAAGTACAAACAACAATATAGGCAAATCTTTTTCAAAGCGGATTATCATGCCGGATTTGAGGAAGATTCAACTACAGGCGTGTCTATATTTTCAGCCAGCGAATAATCGCTGTTTTTGTCCGGATGATTGCCAAACAAGTTGCCTAATCCCGGATAGCCGACTAGCCATGCCGCGGAATTTTTCTGCTGGCTTTCCGGGCGGCTGTACTTATAACCATAATATGGATAATACGATGAACTTTCTTTCATGTCGTTCATAATGAATCCTTTAGGCTGAATGCCTATTTGTTGAAAACGTTTATAAGTTACCTCCAGTTCCTGAGCTGTATAACGGCCATCTTTAACAACCAGAAACATGGCATTGACATGTTTACTCATAACGACGGCATCTGTGGCGCCCAGTACCGGTGGAGAATCAATTACAATATGATTGTAAAAACTTTTAAGCTGTTCCAGTATGCCTTCCAGGTTACCAAGCACTAACAACTCTGCCGGATTGGTGACTAGATTTCCCCTTGGTATAAAATCCACGCCGACATTGGGCAAACTGATTATGATGTCGTCTAGATTGGCTTTTCCACTTAGCAAATCAGAAAAACCCGGCCGTCCGTATACTGCGAATGTTTCGTGCAAACGGCCATTCCGCATATCTGCGTCAATAATTAACACTCTTTTATTAATGCTTGCCAGCAAAGCTGCTAAATTAGCGCTGACAAATGATTTGCCCATTCCCGGGGCAGGACTGCTTAACATAATCACCTGACTTTCATCATTAGCTAACGTGGATTCAAGTGTTGTCCGAAAACTTCGCAATGATTCAACGGTAATATCCAGTGGATCATTATTAACCAGAATCCCTGGCGCTTTGCCTTTGCCTTCCGCAATGAATCTCGTCATGTGACCTTGTTGTTTACTATGCGGAATAGCCGCAAACAATGGCAGGCCGACGTGATGTTCAAGATATGCCGGAAAGTTTGGGTGCCTTTGCATGGAATGTCTGAGAAAAACGATTGCAGAGCCCATTGTCATACCTAGCAAAACCGATATCGCCAATAATAAACCCGGTTTAGGCCAGTAAGGTTGTTCAGGGGCCACTGCGTAATCAACTATACGGGACTTGCCAATTGATCCGGCTGCAGCAATACGCTGCTCTTGAGCGCTATTTAACAATGACGTATACAGTTCGGTATTAACTTGCACATCTCTGGACAAAGTCACCATATTTTGTTGGGTTTTAGGCAAATCTTTAATGCGTTTTTCCAACTCCGCCAACTTGCGGTCCACGCGCTTCATTTGTGCTTTTAAGGCAACCATATCGGGATGCGCGTCTTCAAACAATTGGCTTTGTTCTTCATACTTTTGCTTGAGCTGGATATTCATGGTTTCCATCTCTGCAGCTTGCTTCATTAAAATTTCCGCTTCAGCCGTTATGTCGACAGCGCCATGCTGTTGTCTGTAATTGCTTAAAGTTAATTCCGCCTTTTCAAGCCTATCCCTAACAATAGGTAATTGATTTTCAAGAAAAGTTAACTTCTGGGAAGCTTCTGCCGATTCCCAGTTAATGGTGGCGTTAACGTAAATGTTGGCAATGTCATTGACTGATTTAGCCAGCGTAACCGGATCGGCTCCTTTAAGCTCAACACTTAATATGTCGGTATCTTTAGAAACTTCTTTAACTGAAAAGGCTTTTTGCAGGGTGTCAATCGCCGCTAGAGAGGTTTTCTTAATTAACTCAAAGTGGGTTCCCTCATGGGCGTCGAGCTCAATTACTTTGAGTTGGATAGGCGTGTCATCATTAAGGTCTGCTGATAAGGTTTCACCAACAGAACCTTCAATTATGGGTTTGTTGTCAGGGCTAAGCAGTAAAAATCTGCCGGCTTCAAGGGCGACCAAGGTAAACTCGCTATCCAGATAGCGATCCGGTACGTTAAAGGTAGCCACCTGAAGTTTTTCACCGCCCCAGGCCCATTTGTTAAAACCCCACCAAGGGTTAGAGATAGCTTCATATCCTTTGTGTTTACGGGCTATCGGATTGCCGATTACCGGAAAATAAACCGGTTTGGATTCAATGGTTAAATTTAAATCATCAACAACTTTACCCAATACCGAACGAGACCTAATCAGTTCGACCTCTCTTTGAGCCCGAGGATTATCCGCTTCTTCCGAGGTCGAATTGGCATGACCTCGCAATGGCGCAGACAATAAGGCTTTGTCCTTATCAATTCTGAGTAATGCGTCGGCTTTATAGGTTCTTGGCGCCAGAATAAGATATATCAATGAAACTGTCAGGAAAATGACAACTGTCGTTATTATAATTTTTTTACCTTCCGCCAATAAATCCACATAATCACGCATGCTAACAGTTTGCTCATTGATAAAATTAGCGCTTAACGTTGGCAAAGGTTTGATAAAGTTTGGTGAATTCATTAATTGTCTCTATTCATAAAGTATTTTTTAGACTTTAATCATCTCTATAAGCCGCTCATGATAGTTGCGGACGTCATAGCCGAGATAAAGGACGAAGGTAAAATTTGGTTTAGCACTCTGGACCACTGAGTTACACCGGCAGTGCCGACATAAACCGTATCATGAGCCTGTAAAGGAAACTCATCACCCAAGATCAAGGCATCTGGAGAATTGGCTCTTAATTGAAAAATTTCAGGATTGGTAAAACCTGGGCGTATCACAAAAATCTCGTCCGGTCTGGAAGTAACTCCCTCAACACCGTACGCTTCCGCAATGGCCTGAGTTAAAGACATTTTGCCTTTGTTAATTTGTATGGATTGCTGTTTACCCACTTCCCCCAACACGTAAACTTTATTGTCCTTACGATCCGGAATGTTTAAAACATCGCCATCCTTTAGCAATAAATTCTGACTGAGACCGCCTTTTTCGTATAAAGACAATACGTCAATTTTGTATAATTTGCCGTTTCTGGCCAAATCTACGCTACTGGTATCCGCTTCCTGGGTAATGCCGCCTGCCCGGCTGATTGCTTCGGCAACTGTAAGAGGCGTATCGTTCATGGTTTGAATGCCGGGTGTTTTGACTTCTCCGACAACCACAGCTCTATGGCTTTGGTATGAAAGCACCCGCACATCCAGTTTAACTTTCTTGAAATATCTGGATAGTTCTCCGGTCATTAAGGCTCTAACTTCACTAACGGTTTTACCGGCCACCGGCACATTGCCGAGATAAGGGTAATAAAGCTCGCCATTGTCATCAACTGTTTTTCCTGCCAATTCAGGCAAAATCTTTTCACCGCCCGGATCGTTGAGTTCCGGATGATCCCAGACGGTAATTTGCAACCTGTCATGCGGACCAATCAAATATGAAACATTTTGAGGTTCCGCCAAAGGCAAATTATTGACGAAATCATGCCGAATTTTGCCCTGCTCTATAATTAAATCCGCAGTGATAGGCGTGATTTTGACTTTTTCTTTAACAAACCCGCCATTTTTGAATACAGGCGCCTCAACTTCGGTTAAATTGTTCTCAGACTGCATTTGCATACCCGGAACCAGCGAACAGGCTTGTATTGAAATCAGTATCCATACCAGCAACACTAACATTGGAATAAATCTTATATTTGGCAGCAAGTTGATCATTATTCTTCTCTCAATAGGCATTTTTATTAACAAAACCAAAAATGAATGTACGCATGGCAATTTCCAGATCAAACCAAACTGACCAATTCTGGATATAGTACAAATCGTGTTCAATGCGCATATTCAAATCGGTATCGCCTCGCCAACCGTTCACTTGCGCCCATCCGGTGATTCCCGCCTTAACCATATGTTTTTTCATGTAGTTAGGCACCTGATCCTTAAACAATTCGACAAAATCAGGTCTTTCCGGCCTTGGGCCGACTAATGACATGTCGCCTTTTAACACGTTGATCAATTGCGGCAGTTCATCCAGACTGGTTTTACGTAACAAAGCTCCAAACGGCGTAGCTCTGTTTTCGCCGGACTTTGCCCATACCGCGCCGGATTTATTTTCAGCATCAACTGGCATGGAACGAAATTTCAACATGACGAATTTACGGTTATTCCAACCCACTCTGATCTGCTTGTAAAACACCGGACCGGGCGAACTAATTTTGACGCCTATGGCAATAACCAACATTAAGGGGCTGATAAGTAACAATAGAATCAAAGCCAGCAAGCGATCTTCAATTTCTTTGACATAGCGGTTAATACCGTGCAAAGGCGACACAGACACATCCAAAGTCGGAATACCGGCTACCGTGTTCAAACTTAAAAACTTGCTTTGTTTGTAGGCAAAACAATCTACCACCAAGCGTATGCTGACAGGCAAATGCCTTAATTGGTGCTGGGTACGTTCCGCCAAAGTATCACCTGAGGCTGCTATCCAAACTTCATCAATCCTTTGATTAGTTATCAGGGCCGGCAAGTCTGCTAAATCGCCAAGTCTGGGCAGATTGACATCCATCAAGGCATGGCGATTTTCAGTCCGGTCATCAACATAACCAATTACCTGTAATCCAGCCCAGGCGGAGTGATTAAGTTGGCTGGCGGCGGCAATTGCCATGTGATTTAATCCTACCATGACTATTCGGCCCTGAGACCAGCCTTTTAAGCGCATCCAGCTCAATACTCCGGAAACGATGCTGCGCGCCGTCAGCACCATCATTAAACCTAACACGCCCCAGGAGGCAATCCAGCGGTAACTTGAGCCGAACCAGAAATGCATGCGCATCATAACGACTATTGAAATCACCGAGATCAAGGCCAGTATCCAGGCGCTAACGATGCGTTGAAATTCACCTCGCATGGCGTCATTGCGCCAGGGGCTGTAAACCTGAGCATTTTCGAAAAATATAATGGCGCCTAACACACCCAGGACTATGACTACGCGATAATCCTGATCGATATAGAAACTTCTAAGCCAAAAATAATGGGTGCGCGAGGCCGCATGGGTCCC
>CAVUMJ010000062.1:0-9926 GCA_963741375.1 uncultured Pseudomonadota bacterium | reverse complement strand
ATTCATAGCAAATCTTTTGATTTCAATTGAAGCATATTCTGCTATTACGACTATAGATGAACGAATATATTCCCGGACAACGCTGGATAAGCAATACCGAATCGGAACTTGGCTTAGGCTTAATTTTGGAAACCGAAATCAATCGCGTCACCGTTTTATTTCTAGCTACCGGGGATAAGCGCATTTATGCCAAAGATAATGCGCCTTTGACCAGAGTGTTATTTTCAGAAGGCGACACCATAGAATCTAGCGATTATCTTAAAATTACCGTTCAACAAGTTCAAAATGCCAACGGCTTGTTAACCTATATAGGCTTGGACGAGGAAGGCCAGCTTCAGCAAATTGATGAAATGGAACTCAACCATCATATTCAATTTAACAAACCCCAGGATCGGTTATTTACCGGGCAATTCGATCCAAGCGCCTGGTTTTTATTGCGCTATGAAACCTGGAGACGCCAACAACTGCATCAGCAATCCAAAGTCAAAGGTTTACAAGGCGCCAGAGCGGCATTGATTCCACATCAAATTTATATTGCCCATCAAGCCGCCAATCGTGAAATGCCCAGAATTATGCTGGCTGACGAGGTGGGTCTTGGAAAAACCATAGAAGCCGGCTTAATCATTCAACATCGCTTAATTAATGGTCTGAATCACAGAATTTTGATTCTAACTCCGGAAACGCTGCTTCATCAATGGCTGGTAGAGATGTTGCGCCGCTTTAATTTGCATTTTAGTATTTTTGACGAAAGCCGTTGCCTGTCCAGCCAGGAAGAAAATCCATTTCTAAATGAACAACTGGTTTTATGCAGCCAACAGTTTTTTTCCGAATCAGCACACCGCCAACAACAAGCTTTAGATGCAGGCTGGGATTTGGTCGTTATCGATGAAGCGCATCATATTCAATGGAGCGAAGCCGCGCCCAGCCAGGACTATATTTTTGTTGAAAAACTGGCGATGATTTCACCAGGTTTGATTTTATTGACCGCCACGCCTGAACAGTTAGGCAAGGAAAGCCATTTCGCTCGTTTACGCTTGCTTGATCCGGATCGTTTTTATCAATTTCAACAATTTTTAGCTGAAGAAAAACAGTTTGAACCGGTTGCAAAACTCGCCAACCTACTGATTTCAGACAAGAAATTAAATAATGATGAACTTGAGCAATTAAAAATACTAATCAAGCAGGATAATGTTGATCATTTGTTACAGCAAGTCAACGAAACTACTGGCATTAACCAGGGCGCTAATTATCCAGCCTTTCAAAATCCTGGCTTATTACCCAAAGCCAGGGAGGAACTAATCAAGCTATTGCTGGATCAGCATGGCACCGGCCGTATTCTGTTTAGAAACTCCCGGCAAACTGTACAAGGATTCCCTGATCGCCAACGTTATGCATATGCATTAGACAGTCAAGAAACTGTAGACTTATCTGATAGCCCTTATTTGCATTGGCTGGTTGCCAAGCTAAAGGAATTAGACGGCGAAAAAGCTTTGCTAATATGCAAACACGCGGAAACAGTCATTCAACTGGAACAATTGTTACGTCAGCAAATTGGTCATGCCGCAGCTGTTTTTCACGAAGGCATGAGTATTGTGGAACGAGACCGGGCTGCAGCTTTTTTCGCCGACGAGGACAGTCGCGCCCGAATCTTGATGTGCTCTGAAATTGGCAGTGAAGGCCGCAATTTTCAATTTGTCAGGCATTTAATTTTATTTGATTTGCCGGAAAACCCCGATTTGTTGCAGCAGCGAATCGGCCGTTTGGACAGAATTGGACAGAAGCATGTCATCCAAATTCATATTCCTTATTTAATCAATTCTTCCCAACATGTACTTTACCGCTGGTACGAAGAAGGCCTGGATGCTTTTCGTCATAACTGTTCAGGAGCGTCACAAGTTTACAAATTACTCAGCCAGGATTTATGTGCGGCAATTAATCACCCTGACAGCGCAGATATAGATGCCTTGCTTAGCAAGACACAGGTTATCAATCAGCAAGTTGCTGAAGAGTTGCATAAAGGCCGGGATTTACTTTTGGAAATAAACTCCTGCCGCCAGGATGAAGCCGAAGAGTTAGTTCGGCAGATTAAAGAAACCGAACAAGACGGCTCGCTTTGGCCCTATATGGAGGCTTTATTCGATTGCTACGGGGTAGATGTGGAATACCATTCCCGTGATTGCCATATATTATGGCCTAGCGAAAACTTACGTATCGCCCATTTCCCCATGCTGCAAGATGATGGTTTGACTGTTACCGTTAATCGTAATATTGCTCTAGGCAGAGAGGATATGCAGTTTATCACCAATGAACATCCTATGGTCTTGTCAGCCATGGATCTGGTTGTTTCAAGCGAGACAGGCAATGCCGCAGTCAGCGTGGTCAGACATCCGAAATTAAATTCCGGTCAGTTTTTGTTGGAGTTATTGTTTATTGTTGAATGTAGTGCGCCCGCTCATTTGCAGATTGGGCGGTTTTTACCACCTACCCCCATTAGATTACTGATAGATCAGCATCAAAAAGATCTCTCCGCCGCCATTCCTCACCAAAGCCTGGTTGAAACCGGCGACAACTTTGAAAACGCTCAAATTAGTCAATTTTTAAACAGCCAACGTCAATACATTTATAATATGATTAAGCTGGCTGAACAACATGCGGCTATGCAGATGAAAACAATCGTATCTGAAAGCAGCAACAACATGATTTCCGAATTAACGGGAGAAATCAAGCGGCTGGTACGATTGAAAAAAGTGAATCCCAGTATCAAAGATCAGGAGATAGAACAACTTAAGGAAGCCGTTTTATTATCACACGACTGTATTCAGGAAGCGCAATTACGCTTGGACTCCCTTAGATTTCTAATTACCGGATGATGACTATAGCGTCTTGATCAGAACTGTGGAGCTATCCAGATCAATACACTCGAACATTAAATCGTCAATGGAGCCTTCAACATGATCAACATAGTGTACGCCGCACTCCAAATCACTATGTTGATGTTTGAGAATACCGTGAACACTAAAGGGTAAGCCGGAGTCCGGCAGTTTCATGGTGATTTTAATCGGGCCATTGACATAGCATGCTATAGGCTCTTTTAGTTTTACCCTGATACCTGAATAACTAATATCAAGAATTTCAGCATCCAGAACTGTTTCCGGAATTTCTGAATAAAAAGTAACTCCTGCTTGCAAGCCTTTGGGCTTAAGTCTTTGATGATTACGTTTTTCTGATTTCATTATAATTTACCGAAAGATATTTTTATTATTTAGTCTTGCCTTTCCGGTTGACTGGAAGTTGATCAATCTCAAGTTTTATGTTTAGTATTTATGACAAAGTTAGCTTTATACACCGCACCGGCCAGAAGAGCAACCACACCAGGATGACATATGCTATTTTCTGATTTAGGCTTGGCAGATCAACTGCTCAGAGCCATTTCCGAACAAGGATACCAAACACCCACCCCAATTCAGTCCAAAGCCATACCCGTTATCCTGGATGGCAGAGACATTTTGGCGGGCGCCCAAACCGGAACCGGTAAAACTGCCGCGTTTGGATTACCTTTGTTACAAATTCTATTACAGCAGCCTATCCTGACCAAACCCCGCCCAATAAGAGTATTAATTCTAGCTCCAACCCGCGAATTAGCCATACAAGTTCATGAAAATATTAAAGCTTACAGCAAATATTCACCCTTTTTCGCTGAAGCCATTTTTGGCGGCGTCAACATGGTTCCACAAATTCAAAAACTCAGCAGAGGAACCGATATCGTGGTCGCCACCCCTGGCCGTTTGCTGGACTTGATACATCAAGGTCATGTTAATTTATCGCAAGTGCAACATTTTGTTTTAGATGAAGCTGATCGCATGCTGGACATGGGGTTTATTAAAGATATCAAAAAAATAATCAGTTTATTACCGCATAAAAGACAAAATTTATTATTTTCTGCAACCTATTCTGCCGAGATTAGTTTATTGGCTGAACAGTTTTTAAATAATCCGATTGAAATTGCTGTTGCTAAACGTAATTCCGCCGCGGAAACTGTTTCGCAACTGGTTTACGGGATTAATCGTGAACACAAAAGAGAGTTGTTGTCTTATTTGATAGGCAATGGCAATTGGCGGCAGGTTTTGGTGTTTGTCAGAACAAAGCATGGCGCGGATCGTTTATGCAAGCAATTGATTAGAGACGGTATTCGTTGTGCGGCATTGCATGGAGACAAAAGCCAGGGCGCCAGAATACGCGCTTTGGATGATTTCAAGAATGGCGGCATTACCGCGCTGATAGCAACGGATATCGCCGCGCGAGGCCTGGATATAGACCTGTTGCCACATGTGGTTAACTTTGATCTGCCTCAGGTAGCCGAAGACTATGTGCATCGCATTGGCCGTACCGGCCGAGCCGGCTCTGAAGGCCGAGCCATTTCCCTGGTTGATCCTGAAGAGGCTTATTTATTGGTTGCCATTGAGAAACTGTTAAACCGGAAAATTCCAAGAGTGGCGGATACAGGTTATGCAAAAGTATCCCTGGATGATGTTAACTCGGTTAATAAGGCTAAGACTTCCACGGCTAAAAATAAACCTAATTCCAACCGCCCCGCCAAGCCTTTAGCCGAAAATAGTTCGCAACCAGCCAAAAAACATCGGAGCGGCGATGATCGCTCAAATCGGCATTATGGTAAACCGGCTAAAAAAACGCCTGGTGACAGATAAATTGTCAAAGCCCATACGCCTATCGCGTTTATAGTGTAATGGCCTTTCAGGAACCTAGACTACGCGAAGTTTCCTCAAGTCGTTCAGCTAACCATACTTTAATGATCGACTGGCGGGTAACTCCAAGTTTTTCCGCTTCTCGATCCAGCGAATCTATCATCCATGTTGGAAAATCAACATTCACACGCTTTTGTTTCTGCAAAACTCGCTTAGCCTTGGATGTATCCAAAAAAACGGAAATATCAGTACCCTCGTCAAATTGATTGTCGAAATTTTCAGCTTTCATAGCATGCTACTTTCTCTGGACGTGATCGGCAAACCGATATTAATCGAATTTTTTACCGCGATTAGTAATGACGGCTGACCAATGTTTACCACCGAGAAGTCCGATCATCAAAAAACGCGGTTCGTCCTCAGTTTTTGCCGGGATTCCCAAGAGTTTTGGATCATGCCATAACTTTTGCGCATCAATAAAGTTGATTCCATGCTTTGCAAAGTTAGCCAAACTTTTGGTTTCGTCAAATTCGAAAATAAACATGGTATATAAAATATACCTTTAATGGATTTTTTTCAATGATAGAGTTAACCAAACAGAAGAGTGGCAGACCACTTCAAATACTTTTTGTTTAAAACATCAATTAACTGTTTAAAGATGCGTTTAAAATTTCAAAAGAAGAGCGGTCATCACTGATGTCTCAAAGTCGCTATCTGGCTCACGTCCGGTATCACGCTCTATTTTATGAAGAATAGAGCTATGGCGATGTTCCTGGCTGTACCAATTCACTTCTCTAATCCCGTTACCTAATAACGCGCTTCCTGGATATCGGCAAACGGTTTTAGAGGGTATTTAGGGCGATATTTTAAGGTTTTAAAAAGCGATTCTGAGTAAGGATTATCGTTACTCACCGCTGGTCTGCTTAAAGATGGCATCACGCCCAATTGTTGCAAGGTTGCAAGCATAGTGGCTCCTTTCATTGGACTGCCGTTATCAGAATGCAGGAGCAGCTGTTTTGGCTGAATTCCTTCACGATAGCAGAGGTCATGCAACACTTCGCCTGCCAAGGCGCTACTTTCCTCTTCATACACTTGCCACCCCACGATCTTTCGGCTGAAAATACCCATAAACAGGTAAAGATAGAAAAACTGTCCACGAACAGCCGATGGTAAATAGGTAATATCCCAGCTATAGAGCTGGTTAGGGGCTGTAGCGCAGATCACACGAGGTTTAGTTCTGGATTGGGCAGGATGTTCACTACGGTGTGCTAGCTGGTTTTCTGCTCGTAGTATGTGATAGAAAGTCGATTCAGAAGCGACATAGCAATCTTCACACCGATTCAGAATATCATCAATCGGCCTAAAATCCAGTTTTGAAACTAATCGGGGCGGTTCTAAAAATCTAACACTAAAATGTTTGATTTTTAGAACTGACCCCTACATTTAAGAACTGACCCCTACATTTATTAGCGCCGACTATCACGCAAAAGCTGGGAATATCAGACATTTCAACATCTTTGAATGCTTTAAAATTTTTTATCCGCAAGTTTTCAATTTTCATGTTTTTTCAAAATAGTCTTGGTTTTAAGCTGAGTCGGACGATTGTGGTCAGTAGAGTAGAAGCTAAAATCGGCTCTAACAGTCTAACATTCTTTAATCCTATAATAATAAAGAAAACCCCGCAGACTTCTCAGCAGGAAATTGAGTTAGCTCAGAAAAGGGTTCGAGTTAATTTAATGAAGAACTTCATCCTAATTCTCCAAAAATCTTTTCAGCAACGCCTGTAATTCGACTTTATCGCCTAACATACATTCCCATAAAACTAGTATATCCCAACCCATCGCTTGCAGTGCCGATTGCGCCGCTGCGTCACGCTGTTGATTGCGCGTGATTTTGTTTAACCAATAACTAGCGTTTTGTTTTGGGGAACGGGCTCCGCGCTTGCAATCGTGGCCGTGCCAAAAGCAGCCATGCACAAAAATAATTTTCTTAAGGCCGGAAAAAGTTAGGTCAGGCTTTCCAGGCAAATCCGGACGGTGCAGGCGGTAGCGTTTGCCCATCGCGTAGACCATGCGCCGTACCGTCATCTCCGGTTTGGTGTCGCGGCTTTTTACCGCCCTCATGGTGCGGCTACGAACTTCAACGGCTGTTTCAGCCATGACACTCAACGTTATCTTTTCATTTCAATTTTTAAGCTCGGGTCAGTTTCCACTTCTTCGATTATCCGGTTAAATCTATCCACCAAATCATAAATCGCCGTCTTTCGACCGCCAGCGCCAAATGCTCCAAGTTCATAAAGATTAGCCGCCACAAACTGCTCTACTTCAAAAATGTCAATTCTTTCGCCTAACCCGGCGTTTTCGGCAAGGCCTTCGGCGACAGCCAAGCCTTTTTGACCGGTAATAATTAACGGCCTTAGTCCACCGTCAAGATTGTCCTGGCATTTACGGATAAGCGCCTCACTTGGTGAAGTGGTAACGTGAATAGCCACATCGCCAACAAAAAAATCACCCGCTCTGTTTGAAGGGGCGTCAGCCGTTGTATAGCTGTGATGATTCAGTTTGCCGACGCCGAGCACGCAATCCAATTTAGAACCGACCAGGTGTTGCATTACTGCTCCGGCATAATTTATTCCAAACGTGGTTTTTTGACGATCTTCCGCTTGTTGTAGAATATCGCCGACAACGGTGCGTAAACTGCGCGAGGCGTCCAGGCGAATCTTGAAAGGTTTGGCTGCAAAAAACTCATGCACTCTGGCAATCCAAAAATTTTCAATTGCTTCTAAATCAATCGATTGTTGGTTTTGGGCAAGTTCATTCAGCAAGCTGAGGTAATCCCGCATATTTTTAAGACTTGCCACGACTGGTGCGGCCACCCTCGCTAGCCAGCACTCTTTTTATTTGATGCCGATTCAAAATTGCTTGTACGGCTCCTTGACCTAGCCCTAAAACCTGTCCGCCGCCTTCGGTTATCAGTTTGTCCGGGTCAAGCGGTAAACCCATGTTTTTGGCGTGTTGCGTTATGACTAATGCAACACAGAGTTGGCATTTACCACGAAAGCCTAATTCGGTCAGTTTTTTTGCAATGACATTCTCCATGGTCAAGCTGCTTTTCTCTCGCTTGCTTGCTCAAAAGCCGTAAGCAATGGCTCCAAGATATGCTCTGCAAGATAACGCACCACTGGCACAACAACCCCATCACCAGCAAGATGATAAGCTTCATTATAATTGACCGGCAGAATGTATTTTTCCGGCAAACCCATCAGCCGCGCAGCTTCTCGTGGCGAAAGAAGGCGAGAACTTACATGTTCTCCTTCTATAATGAGAATAATTTGGCGGCTGGAGCCGCCGGCCGGCGTACGCAAACACCCCGCTAAATCGTCAAAGCGCACTTCGGTGCGTTGAGCCTTGCACCCAAATTCATCCAGGCGGGTGCGTTTATAAATTCCGCCGACGGTGCGCTTGCCGGTTTGTTTCGCCATTTCCACTTTTTGCAGATTTATGCTGGTCATCATGTCCAGTAACTTTTTGGTTTCCGCCGGGGTATGCCATTTAACGCCAGCCGGGTTTTCTTCTATCAATTCGGTAAAAGTCAGTTTACGCTTTGGTGGGGTGGGCAAACGCCACCAAACCCAATTTTCGACCGCTCTCTCGGACAGTTTGGCGTAGGTGCTTATCAGTCTGTTTGGATGCCATTTGTCATCAGGACAAAACTGGAATAAGTTATCAGGTATTTCCAACTCGTTTCTAGCGCCGACAATGAATAAACGAGGTCTTGATTGCGGCAGAAAATCAACGGCGTCGATGACAACAGCGCCGAATTTGTAATTTGCTTCGGCTAATGCGTCACCAATGGCGGCAAAGTCTTCGCCGTTATGCGAGCTTAATGCGCCGCAGACATTTTCCAGCACCACAAGCTTAGGCGCGCGTTCCTCGTCTTTTAATTGGCGTATTAGTTTCCAAAATGACCAAAATGTTCCGGAACGCTTGCCTTTCAAACCAGCGCCGGAGCCAGCCAAGGATAAGTCTTGACAAGGGAAAGACGCCCAGGCCAAATCTACTGCGTCAGGTAGATTATGGGTTGACACTTGGGCAATATCGCCAATAAATAAGTCCAGGTCACCCCAATTTGTTGCATAACTAGCGGCTTATTTAATGTCTATATCATTTGCAAACACACAGCGCCAGTCTTTTCCCAGGCCTGCTCTTGCCATGCCGCCTCCGGCAAAAAATTCGTAAAACTTAGGCATGTTAGCTTTTGCGTTTAATAAATCGTTCAGGTTTCATAATAGTGCTTCCCATGCCAATTACTTATGATTTATGTTTGGTAATACCAAATGCTGCTAACTTTGATGCTGCAACATAGCTTTTATTCAGATTACAAAATGCTTTTAAGTTCCGGCTGATTTTCCAGCCTATCATTTAATGCGTCAATCGGTAATTCTAAAGAATGCGATTGACCGGGCGTTCAAATCGGATCACCGCCGCCATCAAGTCCTTCAAAGGCGCAAGCTCTTCATCGCTATAGCTGCTTTCGTCCATCAGCAGATATTTGAGTTTAGGCTGATAATCCGTCCGCAAACCCGAAACCTTGCGTATCAGTTCAGCAATATCGTAGGTGGCCGCTGTCCAGCGGGTGTGATTCAAACTATTTTCCCACAAATTAATGGGAGTGGGTTATTGAGCTGAAAAAGGTTTACAATTCCAAAGAGCGCAATAGCCGTATTATGCAGGATGTAAGTCTTCGATCATTCGGCGCAATACGGCTAACGCCTATTGCGCCCTATAAGGTTCCCGCTTTGATGATTACGCATTATCGCGTTGGTTATTATCCCGGTTTGACGGCTCATGGCGATGGTTGATAGATCGTAACGATAGTCCTTGGTATTCCACCATGAGAATATTTCGCCAGCAACAGCCTAATAATTGGGAAAGCGTTATTAAGCGGGTGGTCAGTGAATTAGAAAAATTAATTTCTTAAATAATCCGACGGGATTAGGAAAAATTGCACGTTATGGCGCGGACTAGCGAGGACTTTAGAGGTCCCCTTAAAATTAAGATCTTCTGTCCACTCAATCTTTTACAGATAAATCGCCAGCCATATCGTTTCGGTTAATGAGTCCGTCCAATCTACTCTATGTTTACAATGGGCAGGAATAAGCAGATAATCGCCAGCTACCAATTCAAGCATTCCTGTTGCGAATAATTCCAGCCTTGCATGACCCTG
>CAVUMJ010000061.1:0-4495 GCA_963741375.1 uncultured Pseudomonadota bacterium | reverse complement strand
TTCTAGGGAATGTTTAGCAGAAGAAGTGTTTAATAATCCATCAAGCTTTGCAATGTCATTCCGGGTCGAAATCACTTCCTGGGGGCTGAGCAGATGTGCATTTTTTGGAGATTGCCAAAACCAATCCGGCAATCGGTATGGGTATCGATCTTTGGTATCCGAATCAGGGTGATGATTTATTTCAGTAGTATTAGCGTATTTACTTAATGCCATAGCTACTATAAAAATAGTTAGCCATAAACCAATCATGATTTCTGGCAATGGATTGATGTCTATTCTGGAAAGTCGCATTCTTTAAATCTAGGTCTCCGTGTTGGTATACAAACTCAAACTTTTAACAGGGAGCTGATTAATGTTCGAAACAGTTAATTTTTTTCCATGTAACTCAAGAAGTCTCTCGAAAAGTTTATTTTTACTTTTTTAGCTGGAATCACCAGTAGCTAGCAAGATTGATTACGTCATCTGAGCATATAATGCTCTGTGACAGAAATAAGACAATATTATGAACCACAAATTCAAAAAGTGTCATAAATTAAATTTCGTGCTGCAAAAAGCGGCAAAATTATTTAATTGCAAATTGTCCGGTTCGTCATAGATATCAAGCTTTAAGCCATCATTGCCTCGCGAAACGCCGGTTTTTATAGATAGTAGTTTCGCGCTGATACATAATCACTTATACTCAGTTTTCCGTCCAAACGTATGGAGATTGAGTATGAAAAAATTGGTATCGATTCACGCGATAATAGCCAGACTAAATCGTAAGTTGTCTAAAGAGTCAAAAAAGCTATTGATGTTCAAGCCAAGACTTGATAACGGCGATAGTATTGTCGAATATGCTATTGTCGATTTAAAGACAAACGCCATTATTAATTATCAAATGGCCAGTGAGATGCAGGAGTACGCGCGAGGATTGGGTTGTTTGGCCGGTATGGAAGAGGTTTCTATCGATTAACGGCAAACTAAAAAATTAATGCATATTAAGCCGGTTGAATACCGGCTTTTTTATGAAAATGATAGTATGAAATCTGCAAACTACAAGGTTTAGGAGGCGATATCATGAAGAAAATTGTGATCTATAATCACGGAAAGGACAGCATTCCCTGGGGTGAAAAACCTCAAGCGCTATCACAGGTTGCCAAAAAATATGGTTTTGAATTTGTCAGTCCGGATTATCAAGCCAGCAATGACCCGGAGTGGCGGGTAAAACAACTGTTAAAAATAGATTTGTCAGAGTACAACATTATTGCGCTGTTGGTTCAAGCATGGGAGGATATGTGGCAACGGTTGCTGCAGAAGCTTTAAAACCTCAAGGCTTATTTCTAATTGCCCCTGCTTTTTATTTGCCGGGTTATGCAAAAACCCGGTTTAGTCCATTTACCTCTAACATTGAGGTATTTCATGGCTGGCAAGACGACGTAGTTCCGCCGGAAAATAGCTGGCGTTTTTGCCGGGAACACCATGCGCGCCTGCATATTTTAGATGCTGATCATCGTTTATTAAGCATTTTGCCGCGGATGGAAATAGCGTTTGATCAATTTCTTGAATATTGTTGCAACAATAGTGATAGGGGAGGGAGTGTTTAAATATATTCAGGCTAAATAGCAATTAGGCTAATTTTGCTCATCCCTTTGTATATGCAGTGCAATGCATATCCTCGATAAGGTATAAAATTTACAAAGAACCAAATGGCTGTGCCCGGTTTGAGCGGATATGCCAGGTTTTTGGAGAATAACTGATTGGAATAGCCGGGTTACCTTAGTTTGGCATGTTCAGCGAGCAATTTTCGTAGCATGTCAAAATCGGGCGGTTTGACCAAATGTTCATCGAACCCGGCGGCGCTTGACTTGTCCAGATCATCCTGTTGTCCATAACCCGTCAAGGCAATCAACAGGGTTCGTTCCGGTTCGCAAAACTTCCGTAACTCTTGTGCAACCGAATAACCGTTCATTCCCGGCAGTCCGAGTGAGGCCGCCCATCCCCTGCTGATGGATAGATTTCCATTCCTGGGGCAAGTCCGGATGAATTTGATAATGGTTGCATCCGATCAGATCACTATAACCCTGTCCGTACTCTTCCAGCCATCGGCCGCTGGCCGCTAGATAGTTCATATTCCGGTCAAACATAGCCATGCTGATAGGTGCATGATTGATAAAGGTTTCCGACAATTTGCGCAATTGCTCTCGACTGGTTTTCAGAGCGTATTCGATCTCATAACGCTGCTTTGCTTGTTTTATTGACCGAGCCAGGCGACGACCGGTAACATCGGATTTGAGCAGGAAATCCTGGGCGCCGGCATCCAGGCATTGCTCGATTAAAGTGTCATCCTCTTGATGGCTGAGCATAATGACGGCGACGGCTTCAAACCGCCCGTCCCTTAGCCGTTTCAATACATCAAGGCCGCTCTGACCAGGCAAATTGTAGTCTAGAAGATGGTGTCAAAATGTTGCTTGGAGGCTAATTCCAAAGCGTTTGCCGCTGTCGCACTCTGAAAAATATCGAAGGTTATATGACTATTTCTGAGTGCGCGTACAATCGATAGACGATCCAGTTCGTCGTCGTCAATGATTAGCAAACGCAAATTCATAGCAGATTTTCAACCTAAATTGATTAGTTAAAGGGCTTCCTCGTCCGCAATCAGTTGAACGTGTAATATTTCAACATTAAGCGGCGCATTTCAAAAATACATTACTTTGTCAGGATTTATGTTTATGTATGGTCTTTACTGTTGAATTCGGGTTCATGAATTCATAGGAAGTTCAACTATGCGCCAATAACGATCCAGCATTTCCACCATTTGCAGGAAGCCGTCACCCGCTTTGCTCTTCACGATGTATCCGGCGATGTGTTTCTGATAGGCCGCCGTTTTATCTTCATCGGATTTTGAGGTGGTTAACACAAACACAACTGCGCTTGATCGACCAGAAGTATTGTGACTTCCCTATATTGCCGCTGTTCTGTAGTCATTGCATATCGCCTTGATTTTAAAAAGTAATCGTTGCCGGCCATGTAAAGCGGAAAGTGCAGCCATGTTGACCGTCTGACTCCAGCGTCACTGTGCCGCCAACCGATTCTACCGCTTTTTTGACTATTGCCAAACCCATGCCGCTACCTTCGATCTCGTCGGGTGGCTTAAGCGTTTGAAACATACCAAATACGCGTTGCCGATGTTCCATGGGGATGCCTTGGCCATCGTCTTTAACTGAAAACTCAAATCCCTCGGCAATTGTTCGTGCAGTGATCTCAATAGTCCCCTGTGGTTTGTCATGGTGCCTGATAGCGTTATTGATCAGGTTGCGGAACGCCAATTCCAACGGCACTTTGTGGGTATGCAGAATAGGCATGTCCGTTGCTGCCTACAGATGAATTTGTTTAGCCGCGTCCGACAGTTCAAAAATATTCCGGACGAGATCGTGTGTATTCACACTGGCTGCCGGTGATACCATCCAGTGAGAACATATCGGTACGCAAGCCGATTTCTTCCAATTTAGGGCGGCGCAAATCATTACGCAGCTTGGGCCAACCCGCGAGTACCACGGACAAGCTTCCGCCATCACCTTCAATGACTTCCATCAGTCGTTTGACCCCGGTGAGGGCGTCATCTTTCAGGGCATGAGCATCATCGACGAATAAAATTACAGGGCGTTTACTCTTTTTCACTAATTCCAGCAGTTCCCGCTCGCGGTCCTCTGCACGGGAAGGTATTGTTCATAGCTGACTGCGAGAGGCTCATACGCCTTCCGCCTCACTTTTTTTAGGTAATAGTATTCGGAATGTGGTGCCTATGCCGACATGACTTTCTATTTGTATTTCGCCGTTGTGTTTTTTAATTATGTTATAGGAAACCGATAGCCCCAAGCCTGTGCCTTGTCCTACGGCTTTAGTGGTGAAAAAAGGGTCGAAAATTTTATCGAGGTGCTCAGGCGCAATGCCTTTGCCATTATCGCTCACCTCTACCCAAATATGAGCATTTTCTTCACCTGTCCGCACGGTAATCATTCCTTCGTTTTCAATGGCGTGCGCAGCATTGACCAATAAATTCATAAACACCTGATTCAATTGATGCGGTAAACACCACGCATCTGGAATAACTCCGAATGCTTTGATCACACTGGCTTTGTATTTGATTTCGTTATTGAGAATATTGAGCGTACTTTCCAGGCACGTATGCAAATTAGCCCATTGCCAGTCGTCGTCTCCACCGGCATGCGAAAAATCTTTTAGATCTTGCACGATTTTTTTGACCCGTGAGGCACCTTCCTGAGACTCGTTCAATAACTCGATCACATCGGTTTTTGTAAATTCCAGATCGATTTGTTTTTTGTATTGCTGAATTTGGCGGATTTTTTCTGCATCGCCGCAAAGCGTTTCTATGTCCTCATAACGCACTGCCAGCGCCAATAATTCTTCCACGTATTTTTTTAAGGTTGTCAGGTTAGAGTTGATATATCCGATAGGATTGTTGATCTCATGCGCCACACCAGCGGAGCAATACATC
>CAVUMJ010000060.1:0-9512 GCA_963741375.1 uncultured Pseudomonadota bacterium | reverse complement strand
AATATCGCCTGGCATAAAATTCCTTACAAAAAATAATAAGTAAGGTTTCATGGTATTAATTTGTATTTCCGGATTCAAACTTTATTTGAATAATTTAGGACTATATTTTTCTTATCTGAGTTTTAATCAATCACTACAAGCATGCCTGGTTTAACATACATCGCAAATTCATCAATTTGTTCATTCGTTAACGCCACACATCCCTCTGTCCAATTGGAAACTAGATGTTTTTTAATTCTGCGGATAGGTGTGCCAAGACCGTGAATGCCAACCGAACCCCCTAAAGCCGTATTTTGCGGCGGTACTTTATGCTCCATATTTGCTTTAACAATCGCCTGATATTCAGTTTCACTAATCAAGTGGCGTTTTAATCCGTTATCTGCGTCCTGAATTGAAGGATAAGTTAA
This sequence comes from uncultured Pseudomonadota bacterium, assembly GCA_963741375.1. Classification (GTDB taxonomy): domain Bacteria; phylum Pseudomonadota; class Gammaproteobacteria; order Methylococcales; family Methylomonadaceae; genus Methylomonas. The sequence goes on along the minus strand of CAVUMJ010000060.1, from coordinate 9,105 downwards.
ACCGAAAAATTTCCGGAAATCGCTCTTTTCGTTATTCCAACCAATTGTATAAACGCCTTGCGGGGTAATATTGTCGCCACGTTTGCGTTTCAATCCTACCCCGCCCCGCCCGAATGCAGCATGATTAAACACTTTGATCGGGGTATCTTTATCCATGAACTGCACAATTTTCTGTTTGGTGTCTATCCATATCCATTGATTATCTTGTGGATTGGCAACTTCTAAAGACGTTTTAATAAACGGTGATTGATCAGCATGAACGGAAAATGAGTTAATTAGGGCAAGACATAACAAGCTAAGGCATAAATTTCTGATACAAAACATACAAATATTGACTAACTCCGGTTTAGAAAAAACTAAATAATACTAAAGCCTGTAGAAGAATTTTGATTTTCTTAGGTGGGATGGGTAGAGCAAAGCGAAACCCATCATAACAAACAATTCTTTCTCAATGCAGCGATTATTCGACACCGACACAAGCTTAAAGTTCACGTCTGCCTGTAGCTATTCCAAAGTCTTTTAGTTATTTCCATGTAAAATGATTGACAATATTAATTATGATTCTCAGTATGATATTTAACAACCATAAGGAGTGCGTCACGAAAACGCTTCGACAAAATCCACCAGCATTAAACAGATTTTTTGATTCCATCAAGGCTGTCTCGACAGTCTGTAAAATACGGCTAGTTCAACTATGCGTATTGATGGGCTTTATGCTTAGTCAGGCTAGCTTCGCCGCTTCCTGTACACAAGGCGCTAATACCAATATATGGATTGCTCCGCGCGTCATAAAAGCTGGAGCGCCTGTTAGTATTTTGGCCGTGTCCACTACCCAGGCCATCAATGAATTGGTATTAACCCATCCTAATGGCAAAAAACAATTGATAACCGCCGCTACCAACAACAGCATGCCATGGCATTTATCTGCACAAATCGGCCCCCTTGGCGAAGGCCGTTATCAATTAGAGGTCAAAGATAAAGATAAAATCCTGGCCTGCCGTGAAATTTTTAACGGCGATAACAGCGCAAAAACACCTGCCGCCTGGAATGACAATTACGAAGCATTTTATTCTGCCTGGATAGAACAACTTTTTGATAGTCCTGTTTCCGAAAGCCTAAGTTTTCCAACTCTGGAACCGGTTTTACGCAATCCGGAACGAAATTTTTTGCATAATTCCTTAGGTTACAATGAAGATGCATCGCTGCCTGCCATCCCTGATTGCGCAGATTTGCCGTATTTCCTGCGAAGTTATTTTGCCTGGAAAAATGGCCTGCCTATCAGTTACCGCGCTTGCGGCCGCGGCGAGACAGACAAACCGCCGGCATGCAATTCAGCAACTATTAGAACCGATTTTGAACAATACCCAGCCCCGCTGTCTACATTTAAAACCTTAAGCCATACGCTGATGGACGTAGTGCAATCAGGTAACGGCCGTACGGCGCTTAGCAGTGAAGATACCGATTTTTATCCGCTGACCTTACGGCGCGAAGCCTTATGGCCCGGCACTATTTATGCCGACCCTTACGGGCATACTTTGGTGCTGGTTAAATGGGTGGCGCAAACAGCAAGTAGTCCGGGTATTTTATTTGCAGTTGATGCTCAACCGGATCACTCCGTCACCCGCAAACGATTTTGGGAAGGCACGTTTTTATTTGCCGACACCCCTAACGCAGGGCCTGGATTTAAAGGGTTTCGCCCGCTTGCCGGTAATCGCACCCTGTTAAAAAATACCCAGTTGCCAAATTATTCGACCGAGCAGCAAAACTTGAGCCCGGAAGATTTTTACGCGCAACTGGATAAACTGATTAACCCAGGCGGCCTGGACGCCAAACAAGCTTATGAGGCAACTTTAACCGCATTGGTGGAACAATTGGAAGCCCGATTGCAATCGGTAGAGAACGGTGAAAATTATTTCCGCAAAAATGCTCGTACTATCGACATGCCGAAAGGCGCCGCTATTTTTGAAACTATCGGGCCGTGGGAAGATTACGCCACGCCTTCACGCGATATGCGCTTGTTAATAGCCATTAATGTATTGCTGAATTTTCCTGAAAAAATCGTTCGCCATCCTGAGTTATTTAACTTGTCGGCACAGACTGCACCACAAATCAAATCCCGGATAGAGCAACTGCATGAAAAATTGACTGCCGAGAAAAAAATTCGTTATGTACGCAGTAATGGCGAACCGTGGGAGCTATCTGTTGCGGAGATATTATTGCGCAAGCCGGCTTTTGAGATGGCATACAACCCGAATGATTGCGTTGAAATCCGTTGGGGAGCAAAAGCAGGAACGGAAGAATATGCCAGCTGTAAAAGACATGCGCCATCGGAACAAACTAGACAAATGGCTGGCGTACGAGAATGGTTTCGCGATACCAAGCGCCCGGCGCGCTGAAATATTGGTATTGGCCACAGTGCTAAAGCCTTGCTGATTTTCATGGTCGCCAACAGATCAGCGTCTGAGGCTGTTATAGACGCCTTAGCCGTTATCGATTACAGCAATCTCGGCAATCGGCGTTCAGGGAAGATATTCATGCATGTATTTCTAAAACTTTAATGCGAAACAAGACTCGCCAGTCGGATAATTCTTCGCTCATTAACGCGATAGCCTTATGTGCAGTTTTGACTAATTCTTCTGACGAAATTGTCTCTTTTTTAACCAAGTTATCGCAAATCTGATCCAATTGTTCCGACATACCTTCTGAACGTTGAGCAATACGCTTAAACTCTCCTTGAGTCAGTAATCCAGCAATTGCTGCGCCTAAAGCAGGTAAAACAGCGGCTGCAATACCGGCGCCTATGGTAAAATTTGGATCCAATTGCCGTTGCAAATATGGGCATGAATGAATAACGCAAGCAAACAAAACAATACAGAGTAAAACATAGGTGCTCCCATGAAAAAAGTGAGCAATACGATGATGACGTTCACTGGCTGTCTCATGGTAAGCAGCCTGGTCCTTTACAAGAGCTATTAAATACTTTTTATAGGCTTGGAGAAAGGTCTCGTCCAAATTGTGATTTGGAATGCCATCGGCCCGATTGATTGCTCGCACCAACCAGTCCACCCAGGCATAACTCGGCAAGCTCAATTTTTTCTTCCCATGTTTGTTGGCGGCTTTTTTTTCACTGGCCACTTCATAATAAGGCAATTCCAATTCTGAAACCCCACCCAAAGGCATCAAAATAATTTGTTGCCGCAAACGTTCCGCCAACAACCGAAAATCCAGCCAGCGCTGATGGACGTAAAAACGCCAACCAATTATATTCAACCCTAAAACAATCATGATCGTTGCAAATTCTGCAATAGCCAATTTTTCAGGGTCCAATGGCAAAGAGGAACTTAATGCTAATGTAGCTAATAACACCGCAACAAAACTCAAACCAAAACTTAAGCCAAAAATAGCGCGATATTGATTAGCATAATAAGTAGCGAGACTATCCGCCCATAAAAAATGATCACGGACTCGTTGATTAAGCTCTTTGCCGATATCCGGGGTCATTTTTGAAAAAAACTTAGCCGATTTACTAATAGCCTTCTCCCATTGATAATGAAGAGCATCATCCCAATAGCGGGGCGGCTTAAATTTCAAACTAAAATTCTTTCCAAAAAAAGTAAAGAAAACATGGTAAAACCAGCCAAGAAAATCAAAATTGATTTTTTTATGTCTTTGGTAGCTGAAATAAGTACTTTTTCCGGAATTTATTTGATTGGTTTTTGATCTCTTATTCATAGCAGATACCAACCAATCTGGTGGTAATAATATCTGTGATAATAGTTTTGCCACCTCCGTATTCCCAAACGGCAAATATTTTCCTGTACTGTCGTAATATTGAATGATATGCGGGGCATTAGCATTCACCCTAATCACCGGAATGTTTTTAGTTTTAGCGTCAACTATCATTCTGGCGGCGCCCACGCCAACATCATCCTCCTTATCGTCGCAAACTACTAACAAAATATCGGCATGGCGCAACACAAAATGCCCTACTTGCAAATAGGCTTGTCTATGTTTGCTGCGATTTCCATCTAATTCAATTTTTCGTGTAGCATGGCTAAGCAAATCTTTAAATCGATTTTTTGATATATGATCAAAGTCATTTTCATACTCTGATTGAGAGAAAGGCAAAGGACATTGCAATTCGTAACCTAACTTCAAAGCACATTCTACAGCTATACGGTCAGCACCTTCTGCAAGAGGTGAAATCAAACGCAAGGCGGGCGGCTCGTTTAAATTATATGCTTTACCAATATCAGCTGATTTTGCAATTTTTTGAAACTCTAGATTTATAGTATTTAAAACATCTTCAATCCGTGCAATTAATTGCTGCATGGAATCTTTTTGCAGGCGATCCGGTCTATGCCCGGTAATACCAATGTGTAAACTTAAGCGAGGCTTAGGCGGATGGATGTTATTGGTCTTTAGGGAGTCAGACATGGTTATTCTCTCTTTTTATTTAAGATGTTTAAAACATGACAATTCGTAACTCAGAAAACCCCTATGATTTTATTGATAATGAATAGAGTAAATCGGTAACTTGAAATCAACAAATATTAACTATTCAAGCATGTTAATAATATCTAATTTAACAATTAGATAAGCACACCGTTTAAGTTCATTTTCGACCTCTTAATCCTACACTTGCAAATGCATTTCTTCATCATGACCATTAAACTAACCGAATCGACTTAGAAGTCTGAAATGCCAGAAAACCATTTGTAAAAACAAGCGTTTGGTTTTTTACATCTTGAAAGAAAATCGAGTTAATCGGTATTTCGATATCATAAACAATTCGATAAATCCATTCGACAGCATTTAGAAACTTCTCGCAACTTAGTTTCGGTTCGCTATACTGGCACCCAAAATCTTTGTACATTAAATGCAGGATTGGCGCATCAGCCAAATCATACAATGGCTGTCCATTCATCGGAGGTTGACGATAAGTCATCGCTATTTTATGAAAACCCACATGCTCGAAAATAAGTTCTTGGCCGCGCGGTTCGCATTCAATCAACCAGCCGGAACAATCTCTGCAATCTTTAAGCATTTGCGCTTCAATGCGAGCCAGCAAAAGTCTAAGGCGCCCGCCGCCTTTTAAAGCTTCAGTCAAAGCCAGATAGCCACCGAAACCGGCATTGGTAAAAGTAAAGAAGGAGGCCATTCCCTCAATCTTACCCTTAAATGAAGAACGTAACCCCCACAAATGATAATTAAACCTTTCATCATTTGACATGGCGGCAGAAAGTGCTTGAATAAAATCTTCAGAAAGCGCTGTCGTAGGTCCAGGTTTGAATATACTCCTATAAACATTTAAAACCGCTTCCAGATCAGGATCATCGTGATCATAAATCTCCTGCACCAACAATGGTCTGGTTTCTTCATATCCTACATAATTTGAAAGCAGTGTCGTGGTTACAGTTTCTACCGTATCCAAATAGCGGCACATATTCTGATATTCAGAACAATTATCAGGATTCTCAATACGCATAGCCCATCTTAAATATTCATGGACAATTACTTTAATCAGGCTAGCTGGAATTCCCTTTTCAAAAGCTGCATTGCTAACTTTACCCATCAATAACAAATTATAAACAGGATCTTGAGCAGTGGATAATGCTGGTTGTACATAAGGAAAATTGAGCTTCCGGTAACCCCAGTTATGCCAAATTCTTGCCCTGACAAACGGATCGATATTATCTTCAACGTTTCCGCTTTTAAACGGATCGTTCATTTCGCCAACAATCAAATCCAGATCATAATTGCCTAATTTTTTTGCATCTGCCTGAAGTGTAATCTCTGTATATTCAATTAATTGTTTAGCAACACCTCTTCCCCGAAACGGCGGGGTGACTAACAAAAACTCTATAACGCCGGTATTTGCCTCTGCAAAATAATCGGTAATGGAGGCTGCAATAGGCTGTTCACCTTCCAACATCAACAGGATATGATAATTATTATCCCCATACCAGCCATTGGCTTTCAAACAGAGATAATTCATCATATTATCAAGCGACTCTCGCTCGTCCGGGTCAGGAAACTCATTCACATAAACTGAATGATAAAAAATCCTAAGTAAATTCAAATCTTTTTCAGAACACCCTACTTCATATTTAATATATTGAGTTTCCAACATAATTTTTTTTTAATTTTTTTGATAATGAATCATTAATCTTCTGATTAATAGCTTCGGCCAAATTTACAACATCTAAAGGTGTTCTCAACTTCTCTAGTTCAGGAATAAATAAACGTTTTTTCAAAATGACTTTCTGATCTTTATTTAATCCAGCTATTTCTTGTTTTAATATTGCCAGCATTTCTTTTGGAAATAATGCGGTAGCAAACTGATAATAACCTTCTGTTTGATATTGCACATCTAATTCACATTCAAGGACATGGTAAATAGCTTTTCTAGCCAGACAGTGCTGCAAGAATTCTAAACCTTTTTTGGTTGCCAAATTAGCATGTTCAAAAAATGGCAAAACCTCACCAGGCTCCATATGATCCCTTTTAACAGTTCCATCCTTATGAACTTGCTCAAGAATCAGCCAAACATAAGCAGTGCTATAAAATGAGTCCGGCTCATCTTTTTTTTGGTTTAGCGGAACTATATACCCGCAAGAATATCCCTCGCTTTCGTCAGGTAAATATAGTGCAACGGTTTCATCTTTTGTAAAGATATCTTCAAACAAAGGATATCTTCTAACTTCTGAGAAATAGTCATCCAAACTGGGTTTTACCAACAATACGTTGCTAAGACTAACAGGCCAACCGCTATAACTCTTTGCTATTTTAGAAAGGCGAGCTTCTATAGACTGCCAAAGAGTCCTTTTTATGATCAAAGGCAAAGAATTTGCCTCATCACCATAGGCTGCTTGTAATACGACAAATTTTTCATCAGATGTTTTTTTAGAAACAGTTAAAACTGATGGCCCCCAGGCTAACCAGCAAAACTCTACGAAATAATGTAAATCATCAAGTAAATCCAAAGGACTTTGTTTGACTAACTGACCATAACTGGTCACTAAAGGCGGCCAGTTTTCATCCAATCGGGTAATCAGGCCGTTTATAAGGCGTAAAGGAGACAAATAAGCCTCGCCAATATCTAATGGTAGAGAAACCAAATTGCATGGAGATTTTGAAGTTGCAAAATCGTAATTGTCTTTCCCTAAATTTACAATTTCTTCCAGGTTTTGAAGAGCACTCGTTTTATCAGAAGTAAGTTGAAATATATTATCGATTTTATGCGCGGTAGACCTTGTGTCTAACATCATAGAAACATAAGATTTCCGTCTATTTTCAATTTCGTCAACAGTCAATACTTGACTGTTGACAATATCTTTAATACTCGGTAGAAACCCTATACCCAGTAAAAATGAGTCTCTTTCACATGGACACAAACGAACTTCTTTGGATAATTCTTCAAGATCATCTTTTAACTTGTCGTAATACTCATTTAACGGTTTGTCATGTCGTTTATTGCCCTGTCTGTCATCTATAAATTGATGTAAATCGTTATTTTCAATTACAGTATTTTCTTCTAAAAATACTGTGTAAAACTTTAGCTTTTTTTTATGAAACCTACGTCTTGCAAGTGAGATTTCATCTTTAACAAAATCAGAAGATATCGCGTTATCTGACAAAAATAGAAGAAATACTTTACAGTTTTCGTTTTCTATAAAGTCACCTATTTCAACTCGCCATTCGGCTGTTGGACCAATATATTTGTCATACCAAATTTTAAAACCTAATTTATGCAACCAATTTAAATCCTCTGTAACAATTTCAGCATCATCATGAGAATAACTCGCAAAGATATAAGGTTCTGTTCCGTTGCAGGGTGCGAAAAAAGGATTTTTTTTCATAAGTCCACCTAAAATTATTGTCTTATAGTTCAATCCTGATTTGTCAAACTGGTTACTGATTTTTCTATACGATACCCAAGAGCCACAATTGCTTTTATAGTCTCCATCACAGTCTGACGGTCATAGACTTTTTCAATTTCCGGCAATTCTTGGTATGAAATTAAACACGGGTGGTATTTGTTAATGTCATCGCGATTTGGGCCGTAACACCAACCATCCTTTATACGCTGAAGAGCCCAGTGATCGTGAGCGTTCTCCGCCAGGCTTTCGGTAAGTTCCAAAATTTCAGAACCAAGTGTCACATTTGACGTATCAATAGGATTGGGTTGGTAGATTTTCATGCGTGAGGATACCTGATCAATCCAAAATGCAATGTTTGAGGCCGCTCATAAGGAGCAATCGATTTTGTTTGGTTAGACATAATCAATGCCATAATATTAAAGAAAGTTGGTTGAAATATTCTTAAGGTTCATCGTATCGCAGAAACTTTGATTCATCAATGCAACTGAGTTGAGAAGATAATTCCGCCATAGAAAACAAGGACAATCACGCTGTATTTGCTAAATATTTTGAGCTAGTTGAGACCACGTACCTGGTGATTCAGATGATTTAAGCAGAAAACAGAATATTTTGCGTAGGCACAAAAAAAGCTTTTAATGCCAAATTATTTAATGCAGCAACGACAACACATTGCCGGACATCGTATTGGCTTGCGCCAACATGGCGGAACCGGCTTTCTGCAATATTAAACTTCTAGCCATATCTGAAGTTTCAGTCGCAAAATTGGCGTCCATGATACGGCTTTCAGCAGCAGATTGATTAATGACTGAAGATTGTAAATTTGAAATTGCCACTTTTAATCTATTTTGAAAAGCCCCTTGCTGACTTTGTTCCTTATCTATTTCACCTAAAGCGTTATCAATAGCATTAATAGATGAAAGACTGCTGGATTGATCTAAGATTTGCACCCCTGTAGCTGCAGCATTGTATGCTGTCTGAGCAGAAGCCAAGTTATTATATGCATTGATATCCGCTTGCGTGTAAGCCGGAACTTGTTGGTAAACTGTTTGACCATGAATCACTTGGCTGATTGTAGCTGTGCCTGTTTCCGCCATGACAGGACTGCCGTCTGTTGCGCTAAAACTTCCGCCTTCACTGATAAAAGCGGATTTAGCGTTATTAAATTTTGTTTGTTCAGCTGCCGGAATATTATTGGCAAACTGGGAAATCGCATTACTTAGAG
>CAVUMJ010000059.1:0-11093 GCA_963741375.1 uncultured Pseudomonadota bacterium | reverse complement strand
AGATTTTGAAGTTAGATTTGTTAACAAAATTAACACTCATTGTTGTAATTCTGTATGGTTTTTCCTTGTCGGCATATGCTTCTACCACCGCCATTGACGGCGTATGTGGTTCTGCCAACGGCAGCCATCCCTTAAATGCCCCGTGGTCTATTTATGGCGCATCCGCCACTCAAATTTGTGCTTCCGGTACGGTGGCAAAGGAAACTGGAAGTGGGCCCTGGAATTGGCTATGCGTAGGCAGCAACGGTGGGACGACGAAAAACTGTAGTGCAACGCCTCCCGTGAACGGTGCTTGCGGCTTAGCTAATAACGTGCCGAGTATTAATGCGCCAACGGGCAAACTTTGCAGTTCAGGAACAGCTTCGCCTGTGAGCAATTCGTTGCAATGGTCCTGGCAATGTGCGGGTAAACATGGCGGCAGCACCCAGTCGTGTTCCGCTTTGAAAGCAGACGCAAAAGGGGCTTTACTGTTGAAAGACTCTTATACCTCGAACGCAGCATTGGCCGAGCAAACCAGTCTTTGCACTAATAAAACTGCAAACTATCCGGCACAGTGGACTTGGCCGGCTGCCAAAACCACTAATCAACCAAGAGCTGCCACTCTTGCTGATAAGCTTGTTCCTAAGATTGAGCAGTATAGAAACGGTAATATCATTGCTACATATTCAAGCTTTGGCAGTGATGAGACAACTTGCAAGATTACTCCGCCGACCAGTATTATACCGATCGATCTTAAAGCCGCCGCCGCTAAAGGCTGTGGGCCGTTCGGCGATATTCCTCATGTTGACCTTTTCAGGTTATGGCAAGATGGCGATACCTTTTTAGTCTATCCGGCAGTCTATACAGGGGGCATAAACAATTTAGTCTTGCTGTCCAAGTCAGATTACTATGGTGGGCCTATCTACAACCCCCAAAATATTACTATCAAAGGCGTAACCATCGATGGCGTCAGGCCGGTGATATTCAATACTCCTCCGGCAACTGATGATTATGCGTCTGCACAGGGTCCGGTTTATATCGGGAATAGTGCGAATATTGCCATAGAAAACATTGATGTTGATAACGGCGCTATCACTTATCCGTTTGGCAAGGCTGGAGTCTATATCAATGGCGCTGACAATTTGTTATTGCGGCAAATGCGTATTCACGGGTTTGAAGTCAGAGGTGTCAATGGGATTTTTTCAACCAAGAATACAACCGGAACTTTAATGTTAGATCAGCTTGAAATTTACGAAAATGGTGGTTCCAGTGGTCCGGCACATAATATTTACATAAACAGCAGCAAAACTGATCCAACGTTTACAGTGGCTATGACAAACTCATGGTCACATGACGCCTTTTATGGTCATACTTTCAAGTCCAGAGCGCAAGTTAATGTCTTAAATGGCAATTACTTTCAAGGCGGATTGCCACAGGGAGGAAGTTATACCCAAGCTGAAAACTATCTGGTGGATATTCCCAATGGCGGTATCCTGGAAATGTACAATAATATTCTCACCAAAAATGAATCAGGAGCAAACTCCAATGGTGCATCAATAACTTATAGCGTAGAGGGTACTAGTTCTGATTTGAGCGCAACCCCTAGAACATACAGTATTGATATTGAAAACAACACCTTTGTGGCTTTGTCATCGACTTTTGATGATCAACACGCCTTATGGCCATTTTTCTTCTGGCACGATTTGACTCCGGATTCCGCCGGTTTTGAAGTGCCCAAATTGCCATCAGGGTATGCTGTGCCAACTGTATTAATTTCTCAAAACGCTTTTGTTGGGTATTGTCCGCAGACTTATCCGGGAGACGATTTTATGAATTATCGAGGAACATTTGACGCAACACTAGCTTTTAGCGAACTTAGGCAAGATTTTTCATTTATCCCGGCGATCTTTTCAGATATCACCACTGTTGGCGGAACGCCTGCGTATCAGCATGCTGCTCAAGCCGGACTGCTCCGAGGCATTACGGCAATTGACAATGTAAATTATGTCATTGTAGGCGCCAGGGACAACTAAAAGCAGAGGGTTGTTATGAAGGAATATATAGTGGGGCGCCGAATCTGAAGGCGAATACTTTAGGCGATTCATTCAGCAATTTAAAAGAGAAGAAAGCTGCTCAGTTTTAATTTTAATTTACGGATTTTGCTGGCAGGCTTAGGATCATAAGGCGCATTGTTTCAGTAATGCGCCTTATGCCCGTATGATTTTGCCCGGTTTCTTCGCCAAGATCGAATTGAAGAACGCAGGCCTATGCTTGATTTATAAAATCAGTTTGTACCATAATGACTTTCAATATATCGTTCCACTAATGCATGGAATTCACCCGCTATATTGTCACCTTTGAGGGTGACAGTTTTTACGCCATCTTCATATACCGGAGCAACAGGAGATTCGCCGGTACCTGGCAAACTAATACCAATATTGGCATTTTTGCTTTCACCAGGCCCATTAACAACACATCCCATTACCGCAACTTCCATTGCTTCCACGCCTTGGTATTTGGTTTTCCAGACAGGCATTTGCTCACGTAGAAAGCTCTGAATATCTTGAGCCAGTCTTTGAAAATAATCGCTGGTGGTGCGTCCGCAGCCAGGGCAGGCGATTACCATGGGCGTGAATGAGCGGAATCCCATAGTTTGCAATATCTCTTGAGCAACTATGACTTCTTTGGTTCTGGCTGCTCCGGGTTCAGGAGTCAGTGAAATGCGAATAGTATCGCCTATGCCTTGTTGCATCAGCACTCCTAAAGCAGCCGACGAAGCGACTATGCCTTTGGAACCCATTCCTGCTTCAGTCAAGCCAAGATGCAAGGCGTAATCGCATCTATCCGATAAATCTTCATAAATGCTGATTAATTCTTGAACATTACTAATTTTGCAGGACAAAATAATTTTATCTCTGCCAAGTCCCAACTCCTCGGCTTTGGCGGCGCTTTCCAATGCGGAAAGCACAATTGCTTCACGAGTGATAGCGGACAACTCCTTGGGTTCGGCTAATTGACGGTTTTCGTCAAGTAATCTGGTCAAAACGGCCTGATCCAGGCTGCCGCCATTGACACCGATGCGGATAGGCTTATTATAACGGCAGGCAAATTCAATCATTTGTTGAAACTGCGGGTCGCGAGCTTTGCCTTTACCGACATTACCGGGATTGATCCGGTATTTGGAAAGCGCTTCAGCGCATTCCGGATATTTTTCCAATAACTTATGGCCGTTGAAATGAAAGTCGCCGATGATCGGTATCGAATAACCTTGTTGTTCAATACGATTGACAATTTCGGGTACCGCTTTCGCCGCTTCTTCAGTATTGACCGTCACCCGGACAAGTTCTGAGCCCGCAATGGATAGCTCAATGATTTGTTTGACGCTGGATTCAACATCCGCAGTATCAGTGTTGGTCATGGATTGCACCACAATCGGGGCGCCGCCGCCAACTCGGATATTACCAACCAAAACTTGCTGTGTAGGTTTTCTGGAACTAATTGACATAAAATTTATTTGCAAAAGACCAAAGTTATTTGAAAAAATACCAAGTAATTTACTTAGGTTTTAATTATACTCTTAACGCAAACAGACAAAAGAAGAAATTGTGCGGATAAATTATTTTTCAGATTTGCATTTAGAGTTTGGAAGCCAGGACTTGCCGGAGAACGATGCCGATGTCGTTATTGCCGCCGGCGACATAGGGGTTTTCAATCAAGGGGTCGAGTGGTTAAAAACCATTGATAAACCGGTTATTTACGTAGCTGGTAACCATGAATTCTACAATGGCGAATATACACAGGTTTTAAAAAAAATACGCGACGACTGTCATAATACCAATATTATGTTTCTGGAACAAGAACAGCTGATTTTTAACGGCGTCAGATTCTTAGGTTGCACTTTGTGGACGGATTTGTTTGTCGAAGGCGAAGAAAAAGCTGAAGTAATCGGTCATACCATAAATGATTTTAAGCGCATACAATTTAGCGATGAAAACTTTAATCAAAAGCATTTTTCAGCATTATTTCAGGAATCAAAATCCTGGCTGGTGAATTGTCTTGCTCAGCCGTTTACCGGAAAAACCATAGTTGTGACCCACCATGCGCCTACTGAATGGAGTTGGATTCACACCCCCAATTCAATTAAAAAGCTGGCTTATTGTAACGATTTAAAACCTTTGATTTATGAATATGAAATCGCAGCATGGTTTCACGGTCACGTCCATAACCTGGGAGATTACCGCATCGCCGACGCCAGAATTTTAAGCAATACCCGTGGTTATATCGGCCGTAAACTAGTGAATGAATTTGATATCAACAAGATAGTGGAGATTTAGCCGTGCCGGCATTAATGCACAAGTTGCTTTGTCATTCAAATTCAATTTGCAGAGAAACCTCAATGTCCGGAATGTCTGTTTACTGAATTTTACTGCCATGTTTAGGTGTTTTACGGCTAAAAAATTAAATCATCTGATTTTGTCTTATTTACAACAATTTTGCCGGCTTCAATGAAAATTTTTAATGACATGGAAATGACGTTGAGAAAGCTGAAAAGTTGTGATGTAATGATAAAGTTTTATGTCTTGAACTGTCCTTTGAGGATTTTTTTGCTCATAGGGCTTTTTCGTGCAATTTGTCTGGAGAGCAGGCGTAACAATTATGCAATTTACAATAAAGAAAGGTTTGGATTTGCCAATTACCGGTGGGCCTGAGCAAAAAATAAGCGAAGGGAACAGCGTTAAGACGGTAGCGGTTTTGGGTGCTGATTATATTGGCCTTAAACCGAAAATGTTGGTCTCCGAAGGTGACAAAGTTAAATTAGGGCAAATTCTGTTTACAGATAAGAAAAATGCTGGGGTAAATTTTACCTCACCTGGGTCCGGAGTTGTAAAAGCCATTAATCGTGGGGAAAAACGCGTACTTCAATCTGTTGTTATTGAGCTGGATGGGAAACAACATGTTTCTTTTGCAAAGTATAAAGACAAAGAACTGGATTCTTTGACTACTGAGCAGATTAAGGAAAATTTAATCAACTCAGGTCTTTGGACTACTTTTCAAACCAGGCCTTATGGAAAAATTCCGGCTATTGACACCACGCCCAGCTCCATATTCGTTACTGCTATAGACACTCGGCCGCTAGCGGCTGATCCTGCCGTAATCATCAATGAAAGAACCGCCGATTTTGCTAATGGTCTTACGGTTATTTCCAAATTAAGCGGCGGAAAAACCTATTTATGTAAGGCCACCGGCTCAAACGTAAATGCTTCCGGTTCCGTCAGTGTCGCCGAATTTTCCGGTCCGCATCCGGCTGGTCTGCCGGGTACGCATATCCATCTGCTTGATCCGGTTCATATCAGCAAATTTGTATGGCATATTGATTATCAGGCTGTTATCGCTATCGGGGCGTTGTTTACCACTGGAGAATTAAACATTAACAGAGTGGTTTCTTTGGCAGGGCCAACAGTTAAAAATCCAAGATTGGTGCGTACCCGCGTAGGCGCTAATCTTGATGAATTAACAAGCGGCGAATTGCAGGACGACGTTGAAAACAGAATTATTTCAGGTTCGGTATTGTATGGGCATGAGGCCTCCGGCGCCGTGGCTTTTCTAGGCGCATACAGCCTGCAGGTTTCTGCATTGAAAGAAGGCCGCGATCGTGAGTTTTTCGGTTGGATTGTCCCTGGAAAAGACAAATATTCCGCATTAAATGTTTATGTTTCCAGCAAGGATAAAAAACACAATCGTTTATTCCCTTTGACAACTGATAAAAATGGCAGTAACCGGGCAATTGTGCCGGTAGGCGTATATGAAGCCGTCATGCCGCTGGATATCCTTGCCACCCCATTGTTAAAAGCAATCGTAGTTGGCGATACCGATACCGCTCAGTCTCTTGGCTGTCTAGAGCTGAATGAGGAAGATGTATCTCTGTTTACTTTTGTCGATCCCGGCAAACATGACTTTGCACCGGTTCTAAGAGCTAATTTAAATAAAATTGAGAAGGAAGGATAAATGTCGGCTAGAAAATTTTTAGATATTGTAGAGCCGCATTTTACAAAAGGCGGCAAATTTGAAAAGTATTATGGCCTCTATGAAATGGTCGATACTTTCATTTATACGCCAAGTAATGTTGCTCGTGGCAGAACTCACGTTCGGGATGGTAACGATTTAAAACGCACCATGACTTTTGTGGTCATCGCTACTGCGTTTTGTGTATTTATGGCCTGGTATAACACCGGTTATCAAGCTAATTTGGCCATGAAGGAAATGGGAGTCGAGTCCATCAACAACTGGCGCGGTCTTCCGATGGCGCTGTTCGGTTACAATCCATACAATCCAATATCCTGTCTAGTGCACGGAATGTTGTATTTCTTTCCTGTCTACTTTACGACTTTGGCTGTGGGTGGAATTTGGGAAGTGTTATTCGCCACTGTCAGAAAACATGAGGTGAACGAAGGGTTTTTGGTGTCTTCCATGCTATATACCTTGATACTGCCTGCAGAAATCCCTTTGTGGCAAGTAGCATTGGGAATTTCCTTCGGCATTGTCCTGGGTAAAGAGGTGTTCGGCGGCACCGGAAAGAATTTCCTGAATCCTGCATTAACCGGCCGGGCATTTTTGTTCTTCGCCTACCCGGCATCAATATCCGGTGACAGCGCTTGGGTTGCTGTTGATGGCTTTAGCGGCGCCACCACGTTGTCTCTCGCTTCGGTAGGCGGTCTTGAAGCAGTCAAAGAAAGTTACAACTGGTTTCAGGCATTCTTTGGTTTTATCCCCGGTTCCATGGGGGAAACCTCCACTCTTGCCTGTATGTTGGGCGCGGCCTTTCTGCTGTACACGCGCGTAGCTTCATATCGCATCATGGGTGGTGTGATGATCGGCATGATCGGCATGTCAACATTGCTTAATGTTATCGGCAGCACAACCAACCCTATGTTTGATATTCCCTGGTATTGGCATCTGGTTTTGGGCGGATTTGCTTTTGGTACTGTATTTATGGCGACTGATCCTGTCTCTGCAGCTGTGACCGACATAGGCCGCTGGATTTATGGCTCCTTGATTGGTGTGATGATTATCATTATTCGGGTAATTAATCCTGCATTCCCTGAAGGTGTAATGTTGGCCATTCTTTTCTCTAACATGTTTGCACCGTTAATTGATTACTTTGTCGTACAAGCAAATATTAGAAGAAGGATTAAACGCCATGCTTAATGCCGAGAAAAAAACCTGCAAATATAACGAGCAGTTCCGTAAATACTACGAGCAGTTCAAACAGCATTGTGTAAAAATACAGGCTTTAAGTAATGACAGCCTGGAAAAAACTATCAATGTTGCGTTGGCATTGTGTCTGGTATGCGCTGTTTTTGTATCGATTTCATTCGTGGCATTGAGACCGTTGCAAATTAACAATAAAGCCCTTGACATGAAGAAAAATATTCTTGATGTTGCCGGATTGCTGGAGGAGGATACCAATATCGATAAAGCTTTTGCGGAACGAATTGAAAGCAAGATTGTCGATCTTAAAACCGGCGACTATATCGATAGCGTCAATGCTGAAGAATATGATCAACGCAAAGCTGCCAAAGACCCTGCTCAAAATGAAGTTATCCCTGTTGAGAAAGACATTGCCAGCATAAGAGTCAAAGCCAAATATACCAAAATTTATTTGGTGAAAGACGGTGATCAGTTGCAATCTATTATTTTACCTATTAACGGCTATGGCTTATGGTCAACCATGTATGGGTTTATTGCATTGGAACCGGATGCGCAAACGGTTCAGAGTATTAATTTATATGATCAGGCTGAAACTCCGGGTCTGGGTGGCGAAGTGGTTAACCCGCACTGGCGCGCATTGTGGAAAGGCAAAAAAGTCTATTCCGAAAATGGCGATGTTGCTT
This sequence comes from uncultured Pseudomonadota bacterium, assembly GCA_963741375.1. Classification (GTDB taxonomy): domain Bacteria; phylum Pseudomonadota; class Gammaproteobacteria; order Methylococcales; family Methylomonadaceae; genus Methylomonas. The sequence goes on along the minus strand of CAVUMJ010000059.1, from coordinate 3,222 downwards.
TAACTTTGGTTAAAGGCAGTGTGGATCAATCTCGAGCCGATGCAGTCTATAAAGTTGACGGTTTAGCCGGCGCAACTTTAACCAGCCGGGGCGTCAGTAATCTGATCAAGTACTGGATGGGACCGGAAGGTTTCTCTTCGTACCTTAACAAACTTAGAACTAACGGTTAGGGCTTATCATGGATAAAGAAACTAAAAAAGTAATATTTGAACCCTTGGTCGATAATAATCCAATCACCTTGCAGGTGCTAGGAGTTTGTTCGGCATTGGCGGTTACTTCGCAAATGTCAACTTCCCTGATTATGTCCTTGGCGTTAACTTCTGTGACTGCATGTTCCAGCGCCGCCATCAGTGCTGTGCGTCAGCATACTCCATCAAGCATCAGGATTATTGTACAAATGATCATTATTGCTTCATTGGTTATTGTGGTTGACCAGATTTTGAAAGCTTTTGCTTTTGACGTCAGCAAGAAACTTTCGGTATTTGTCGGTTTGATTATCACCAACTGTATCGTAATGGGCCGCGCTGAAGCCTACGCTATGAAAAATCCACCGTTGCAAAGCTTTTATGACGGTATTGGTAATGGCTTAGGCTATAGCTTAATCCTGATCCTGGTGGCGACATTCAGAGAGACATTAGGCTCCGGCAAATGGTTGGGTTTTGACGTTTTTCCTCTAGTCAAAGACGGCGGCTGGTATGTGCCAAATGGTTTAATGCTGTTACCGCCAAGCGCATTTTTTATCATCGGTTTGATTATTTGGGTATTTCGTACCTGGAAACCTAAACAAATTGAACATAACGAGTTCAAAATCCTGGCGATTTCTCATGGCGAAGAAGGGGGGCACCACTAATGGAAGCTTATATTAGTTTATTTATCAAGGCCGTTTTCATTGAAAACCTGGCGCTGGCCTTTTTCTTGGGAATGTGTACGTTCCTGGCGGTTTCCAAGAAAATTTCAACAGCTATGGGATTGGGTATTGCGGTCATGGTTGTACAGACGCTGACCGTACCGGCCAATAACTTTATCTATCAAACATTATTGAAAGAAGATGCCTTGTCCTGGTTAGGGATTACCGGTGTAGATCTGAGCTTCTTAAGCTTGTTGAGCTGTATCGGCATGATCGCCGCCATTGTGCAGATTCTGGAAATGATACTGGATAAGTTTTTTCCGGCCTTGTACCAGGCTCTCGGTATTTTCTTACCACTGATCACTGTAAACTGCGCAATTTTGGCGGGTAGTCTGTTCATGATCGAACGCGATTACGATTTCACCGAAAGCGTTGTTTATGGTGTGGGCAGCGGTTTTGGCTGGGCTTTAGCCATTACCGTCATGGCTGGCGTGCGCGAGAAATTAAAATACAGTGATGTTCCGGCTGCGTTACAAGGCCTTGGCATTACATTTATTACAGCCGGGTTGATGTCTTTAGGCTTCATGGCTTTTTCTGGAATTCAATTATAAGGGTATCGTAATGCTGGAAATTGCATTAGGTGTTATTTTCTTCACGGTTATCGTGATAGCGCTGGTGTTTTTAATTATTGGCGCAAAAAGCAAACTGGTGGCAGCCGGTGATGTGGAAGTTCTGATCAATCACGAAAAGAAAATCCATGTGCCTGTTGGCTCCAAACTATTAACTGCTTTGGCCGACAATCAATTGTTTGTCTCTTCTGCTTGCGGAGGCGGCGGTACATGCGGGCAATGTAAGGTTAAAGTTCATAGCGGCGGCGGGGATATTCTTCCGACTGAGCTTTCCCATATCAGCAAACGTGAAGCGGCGCATGGCGAGCGATTGGCTTGTCAGGTATCCATCAAGCAAAATATGGATGTGGAAGTTGAAGATAGCGTATTTGGCGTTAAAAAATGGGAATGCACTGTCAAATCAAATGATAATGTGGCTACCTTTATTAAAGAATTGGTGCTGGATCTTCCTGAGGGTGAAGCAATAAACTACCGTGCCGGTGGTTATATCCAAATTGAGTGTCCTCCGCACGTTTCAAAATATGCTGATATGGATATCGCAGAAGAATATCGTCCGGATTGGGATAAATTCAATTTGTGGCGTTACGTATCCAAGGTAAATGAACCGGCTTTGCGGGCTTACTCCATGGCGTCTTATCCTGAAGAGAAGGAAATCATGCTGAATGTCAGGATTGCGTCGCCGCCGCCTGGTGCGTCGGACGATGTGCCGCCGGGCATAATGTCGTCGTTTATTTTTAATTTAAAACCCGGCGATAAAGTTTTCGTTTCCGGCCCTTACGGCGAGTTTTTTGCCAAAGAGACCGATAACGAAATGGTGTTCGTCGGCGGTGGAGCCGGTATGGCGCCTATGCGTTCACATATTTTCGATCAGTTGCGCAGATTGAAATCCAAACGTAAAATGACTTTCTGGTACGGAGCACGTAGCAAAAGAGAAATGTTTTACGTCGAAGATTTTGATATGCTTGCCAAAGAAAATGATAATTTTGAATGGCATGTAGCGCTTTCCGATCCATTACCGGATGATAACTGGAAAGGTTATACTGGCTTTATTCATAATGTATTGTTTGAAGAGTTTCTTAAAAACCATCCTTCTCCTGAAGACTGTGAATATTACATGTGCGGACCTCCAATCATGAATTCATCAGTCATCAATATGTTATTGGCTAACGGTGTAGACCCTGAAAATATCTTCCTGGATGATTTTGGCGGTTAAACATCTCGGCTAGCCTGACTTGGAACGGGGAGAAATCTTGGATTTACTCCTCGTTTTTTGTTTGAGTGTATCGAATTTTGTAGGAGTGTAAAATGGCTTATTTCCTGATTACTTTTGTTATCATGCTGGTGGTTTTAGCAGTTATGGCTGTTGGGGTGATATTCGGCAGACACGCTATTAAAGGTTCTTGCGGCGGAACTGGTAACTGTATTTGTGAAGAAAAGTGCGAAAAAAGAAAAAAACTTGAAGCCGAGCTTGCTCAATCCAATAAAGATGAAATAAAAGTTTAATTTAGCAATAAAGTTAAGCCTGATCCGTTTTATTCACCTGAAATGCAGCCGCCAGGTTTAATACCGGAACCAATGACGATATTGGCGGATTTTAATGTCTTCAAGATATCTCAGCTTTATTGTTAGACTGAGTCAATTTGTTACACATCCGTTCTAAACTACTCACATAATCATACGCTGAAAATCGTGGAACGGAGCGATAGCGGAGTGAAGATTTTTAGTCCCCGATAGAGCGATGCGTTT
>CAVUMJ010000058.1:0-5689 GCA_963741375.1 uncultured Pseudomonadota bacterium | reverse complement strand
TTCAAAGCGCTTTGGGGATTAAACCAAATTGGCGGTGTTTAGCTGTTATCCGCTTTTTATAATATTACAAATATTTCTGACATAAGCGGCCATAGAATAATTTTCTTGATAGCTTTTCAATGCAGCGGCAGATAATTGTTTTGCATAACTCTCATCAGTCCATAATTTCTCTACCGCCAATTTCATTTGCTCCGCGCTGCCTTTCTCAATTAACAAGGCAGTTTGATTTTCAATAACATAAAGTCGTGTAATTGGCGTTGCCGTAATAATGGCTGGTTTTTGAAGCGCCATGGCTTGCAAAAGCACCATTTGACCAGCTGAAATGTCCTCGACAGCAATAGGTATCACAATCAGTTTTGCATTCGCCAATTCCGTTAGATAATTAGCGCCATAGCATTGCCTAAATACCTTTATATTTTCGGGAAGCAGTTTTTCATTAATCAAATCCACCGAATCGCAAACGATGTGCAAAGGGTAACCTATTTCTGAAAACACCTTTATCAACAGATTATAATCACGTCCGGACCTGCCAGCGCTAAATGCATATGGCTCCGCCTGTCCGGAAAACACCGTCTCAGGAAGCTCAACATGCAATCCATAGGGTATGTATGCAAATCTGGATTTTGGCAACTTAAAATGGCTGGCATTAAACTCCACTTCTTGAGGAGAATGGCAAATTACGCAATCAGCCAAACGTAGAATGATTGAAAAATACCAATATTTAAAATTTGAAGTTAATTTCGACTGACGCTTGGTATAGATAAATCCTAATAGCATTAATTTTGGTTTTGGCCGCAATAGCATAAAAGCCAAGCAAGCCACCGCCAAAACATCAAAATGAGACTGGGCGACAATCCAGTCCGGTTTGGATTTTGAAAACAATGAACGTAGCGACTGCTTGACGGCAAATAACACCATCTGCGGCCAACCGATAAAATACAGCCAGATTCGGCGGCTGTAATGCAATCTGATTTGTTCCGAAAAAATCTCGAACTCAATATTATTATTGCGAATTTCCCTGGCAAATGGAGAATTATTTGCATCTCTTGAGAAAGTTGCATAGAAATGCACGTTCATATTAGACTTCTCTACTTTTAGTTATATCTAAATCAATCCGTTTTTTATTAGACCACTTCGCTGCTCAAGCAAGCTAATTTTGAATCTTAACACAGAATCCCAGAAACCGCAGTTGACTGATATTTGCTCTCAGGGCAATCGCATTAAAATTTTTGCCCGAAAATAACTTGTGTTCGCCCCCATTAATACAACATTCGCATATCATTTATATAGGAGTTTAAGCGTTGCTTTCGCAGCCCAACCATCACGAACACCCATTCCCGTTTTTTTATGTGACTTCTGCATTCTCCGATGAGCAGTGCGCTACGCTTGAGTATTTATTTTTGCAAGATGGTGAGTGGCAGCATCGGGATGGTGCGTTTTATCGGTGTTCTCTTAGGGACGTTACCGAGAATATTCCAGCAACGTTTCAGACAGAAGTGCTCCGTAGAATGCGCGAAATTACAGGATTGCCACTCGTGAATCGTGTTGTGGTCACTGCTCAACGAATGTTGCCGGGACAAGTTATTGGTATACACAGCGACCGGCCGCTATTAGGCTATGAAATTGCTCGACTGGTCGTGCAACTCAATAAGCAATGGCAAGCTGAACATGGCGGTGTACTGGAGTTATTTTCATCGCCGGAGGGTGAAGCGGTTTTCAGAATTAATCCTGAGTACAACAAAGCCTTTGGCTTTTTGCTTCACGTCGATTCATACCATGGAGTCACCGAGGTTACCCAGCCGCGACAAACAGTGGTCTTCAATTTCTGGCATGCGGCGAATACGCCGGAACTTGCTGCGCACGTTCAAACTTTGTTTGCCAACGTTCATTTCTCAGAGTTGCCGGCGGCACTCAATCCTATTGCCTCGGCTGCAGAATTAAGTCTGCCCGAAGAAACGACATTCCGCGCAGGCACAGCTGCGGTTGCACTACATCGCTGGGGCTATGATGAGCCAACCATCGTGACCGGATATCAGCACAGCGCAGGCCTTTCTATCTGTGATACTAACGATGCAGAGACCTATGCCGCAGTGTTACTGGCTGATTGGGTTGCGTGTTTGTATCGGGATTCGTTTGATCTGGCGCGTTGGATGATCTTGCGACGCGAACTTGAAGGAATAGAAATATTCCCACGCCTGATGCCCACATGGCAGCATTGTCTGCCGAAATAGAGAGGATTATGCATCTCAATTTTAGCTGGTACAGCATGATCGGAACTGATCAGACTCCAAATAAACAATTCCTAGCCTAAATATCACCAGACTCTTATCGAAATACAACTATACAATTACACCCCGAAAAACAACATCCCGGCGCAAGTTCGGGGTTAAGAATAAATGAAAGCCTTAAATAACCAGGAAAGCAATCGGGCGACCTGAAAACAGCGCCATCGGGTGCGTAGCAGCCTCACAGTTGCAGAAAAGCTGTTGGTTGCGTATGATTCATAGAAGGACATTGATGTATGCTTGAGAACTCCATCGTGCCGGAAATGGCCGCCCTTTTCTACCCCTTTTCAGGGAAAAATCCTGTTCCCATCTGTAATTTTGCAATTACCTGTGATATTTAAATATTTTTTTAAGACTTCTTACTCTTTCAAAATGACAAAACAATTCTCTATTTATTTGGACCTAGTTCGCTTTATGGCTGCTCTTGGCGTATTTTTCAGTCACATGAATTATTTTGCAATATCAGGTGGTTTATTATGGCGTCTAAATGGTTATGGTAGTGTTTGCGTAACAATATTTTTTGTATTGTCAGGATATGTTATAGCTTATGTAGTTGATACTAAAGAAAAGACATTTTTTTTGTATTCCATCAGCAGGCTTTCCAGGCTGTATTCTGTAGTAATCTTTTGTTTAATATTAACCTATTTTTTCGACAAATTTGGAGCCGAATCAAATCCTGAATTTTACGCCCCACTGCCCCAGAAAGGCGACAGCTGGCTAGGCTATTTATCCGCATTTTTATTTGTTAATGAATATCAAGTTTTTCAATTCGATGGCATTGCTCCTGGTACAAATGCGCCTTTCTGGTCACTAAGCTTTGAGTTTACGTACTATATTATCGCAGCTCTAATGCTTTTTTCTCAACCTATCATTGCAATTATTGCCAGCATTTTAATTCTTATTGCGGCAGGCAAAACCATAACAATTTTAATGCCTATTTGGTTTTTAGGTTATTTTTTATATAAGAAACAACACCACTTTAGGTTTAAATATAAAATACTTCCAATATTACTATCATTAATCACTTTCGGTATACTTATCATCACTCCAAAACTGAAAGAAATATTACGAAATGATAATTTTGGCTATTACTTTCCCTGGGGTTCCGGGCCTTACAATAGAAATTTGTTATTAGATTATATAGTTGCCATTTCTTTTTCAATTAATCTATTGGCAATGCAGAATATCTGCGCCTTTATTAATATACATTCATATATAGAAAAACTAATAAGATGGCTTGGAATGTTAACCTTTCCTCTGTATTGCATACATTTACCGGCAATTTATTTCTTTAGAGCAATCAGCCCATTTGAATTAAAATCCTATTTAAATTCAATTTATATTATTGTATCTGTCATGATTACTGTCATAGTCATGACACCTATGTGCGAAAAATTCAAATTTAGTTTACGCACATTATTGAGTCTTTCAAGAAAACCGGCATAAATATCATGGTATTATTAATTTCTATATTGCCGTCTATTATTCCGCCCAACGAGATAAACTATAACAACAATTGCATGCATTAGTTAACATCAAGGACATGACTAAAAATATCACTTCAATGCCCATCAGCGCCCTAATATCAGTCTCCATAGACTGGATTGATCGCTTAGTAGGATTTGTCAGCACCCTGATTTTAGCGCGCTTACGACACCCAGCGATCTTGGTGAGATCGCCATGTCATAAATTGTGACTGGCATGGTGGATGTCTTGTTAGATTTTGGCGTTAATATCGTATTGATTCAAAATCAAAATGCAACCCCCAAAATTTGTACCATCCGCAAGGGTTAAGGGGCGTATCCTAGCATGGAATACCACAGCCACTAAATTGTAATAATATTTTATATATATTTTACTACAACCATATTTCTGTCCGCTAAACTCCAATCCCTTTATTGTTATCCATTTATTCAAAAAAAATGATATATTTATGCTCGATAACGATTAAAAAATAGACTACGCCTTTAGGCTTTCTATTGAGCTTTAGCTTGTTAATGGTGCTGCAAACCCCATTCAACTCAACATAAACATCAAGTTTTTCCATATTGAACGACTGAACCGATGTTACTTTATTAGCGTTTTGAGGACAGGAATATCCAAACAATGTTTAGCAACAACTTTAAACAATATGATCTTCTCGATCAGAACGAAAAAGCGCTGGTGGAATTACTATGCTCAGGTAGTGATGAACGTTCTATACTGAATGCTGAAGGGCTTAACAAATATGGTGGAGCAACTTTCCCTCGTCAAACCATTGCCTTTGGAAGTTGCACCAACTCAACTATTTCTCCGCGCGGCTGGGCTACGGCTTACCAAGCCTGGGATAATTACCGGAAAAGTGTAAAAGAAATTGGCGAATTGCAAACCGCAGATGCAATTGGCCTGCATATTCAGGAAAGACTGATCGAGTTAATGGAACTTAACGAAATAGATGGTCTAAAAGTGATACTAACACCATCCGGAACTGATGCTGAATCTATAGCCACTTATTTCGCAAGCCTTACCAGTCAATGTAACTTTGTCAATATTGTGATGGGCGCGCGCGAAGTCGGAAGCGGTACAGCTTTGGCCGCCGGAGCCAAATACTTCTCAACTCTTACCCCCGGCAACACCAAACGCACCCAAGGAAGTATGATAGACGCTAGACTTTCTGAAAGAATTAGTGTCAAACAAATTAAAATCCGCATAGAAAGTGCAGTTGTCCGCTCCCCGGAAGATTTAGATTTTGAAATCAAACAACTGGTCGAATCAAGTTTAGCTTCACAATCTAATGTGATATTGCACATCGTAGCTCATAGTAAAACCGGCGTGCATGCTCCCCGCCTTGAAACTATGAATGAACTGATAGCCAAACATGGTAACCGCATTGTACCTATTATCGATGCAGCACAAGGCCGATTTAGCAGACGCGGCCTGAAAGATTATTTATCACGTGGTTATATGGTCATTCTGACCGGTTCAAAATTTTATGGCGGCCCTCCTTTTTCCGGTTGCCTGCTAGTTCCCAAAAACCTGATTCCTACTCAACAAAGTGATATCAAGTTTCCGCCCGGCTTATCTGACTATCTAACTCCGGCCCAATTGCCTACAGATTGGACGGAAGCTCGTTTATCCTTAAAGCAGTCCACCAACCCAGGACTTTTTCTACGCTGGTTGGTCGCATTGGAGGAAATCAGCGCCTATTACGCCACGCCGGACTCAGCACGCTATCGGATATTACGTTATTTCGAATCTCAGGCGCCAATTATTCTTGGACGTAGCCCATTACTTGAACTGATTAATCCGCCCATCCCCATTTTAGATGATGTATTTGAGCGTTTACTAGAATCAAAGACTACCGTTTTCAGCTTTCGCGTTAAAACCAGCCAGCAATGCGGTTATCATCTCGATCAACCTGCTTT
>CAVUMJ010000057.1:0-16268 GCA_963741375.1 uncultured Pseudomonadota bacterium | reverse complement strand
ATGTATGCCTTAACAGTGGTCTTACTTACCGCATATTCGCCTTTGAGGCATTTTAGTAGGGATTTATTCCAGTATGCCTCGGCGTAACCGGGATTGAGCGCTATGGCCTGGTCGTAACTTGCCAGCGCGTCATCCAAATGCTGTAATACATGCTGTAGATTGCCGCGATTAAGATAGGCTTCGGCATAGCCGGGATTGAGGGCGACAGCACGGTTATAATCAGCAAGCGCATTATCGGCTTGCTGTAAATCATGCAGTATATTGCCGCGATTGAGAAAGGCCTGAGCGTAATGAGGATTAAGGGTAATTGCCCGGTGATAATCGGCGAGCGCCTCATACGGGCGGTTTAACTGCTTAAAGGCATTGCCCCGATTGAAGTAGGCCTCCGCATTGCCGGGGTTGAGGGTAATGGCGTGATTATGGCTGTCTAAGGCTTCATCAATCCGGTTTAATTCTTGCAGGGCAATGCCGCGGTTGGAGTATGCCTCGGCATAATCAGGTTTAAGGGCAAGCGCGCGCTCGTAGCTGCTAATTGCATCGTTCGGGCGTTTTAATTCCTGCAGCACCACGCCGCGATTGCAATGCGCTTCGGCAAAGTCCGGCTTAAGAGCAATGACGCGATCGTAGCCGGCAAGCGCATCATGCCAGCGTTGTAAGTCTTGAAGGACAATGCCGCGATTGTAAAATGCCTCTATATAGTTCGGATTGAGGGCTATGGCTTTGTCATAACTAGCGACCGCATCATCCAGTCTGTTTAAATAATGCAGGGAGCTGCCGCGATTGAAGTATACGGCAACATGGTTTGGATTAAGGGCAATGACGTGGTCGTAGCAGGCAATTGCCTCATCAAAGCGTTTTAAATATTGCAGGGCAATGCCGCAATTGATCAGGGCGTCAATTTGATTGGGGGCAATTTGTAAAGACTGATTGATGATGCTGATACCTTTTTCAATATTACCCTGTTGCAGTGCAATTATACCCAGACTGGTCAGAAGCATCGGATTGTTAGGCAGAACTTTGAGAAGGGCTTGATATTGCACTGCCGCCTCAGGCAGTTTACCGGATTGATGCAGTGTTGCGGCTTTCTTGAGCATCTCATGTTGTTTAGCTGTCAGTGCAATCGGTTTGCTGTTGTTCATTACTGAATCTAGGTCAAGAGATTTTCGGTAAAAATTGTTTAGATGGTCTCGGCATATCCAATAGCGGCAGTATATCTATTCCGGGAGGGATGTGCCAGACGCTAGCGCAAGGCGGTATCAATAAGTGGGCTTAAGTTTGATCATGCTGCGGATTTGATGGTTCAAAAAATCAGTTGGCGCATCTCTCCGGATTGTTCGTATGCCATTTTGAAATGAGCAACTGATTTGTTAGTAATGATGAATGAAGCATAGAAAGCGTATTCGTATAATCTGGTGAGTAATGTCAGTAAATGTTTTGCCAATTGCGCAATTTAATCTGGGGATTTTTTCCGGTTCAAACTAACGTTTTTAATGAGTCATTTGTGGGTTGCTGTGTGCATCTTAGCTTGATTCGGCGCATGCCGGATTGTGGCAAGCCAATTTAAAATTGATGTGTTACCGAAACCATTGAGTTTCAAGCCTGTAAGGATTTAATCGGCTTTCTTTGGCAGTCTTTCGATGCTAACTAGCGAATCAACCCAGCGCAATAATTTCCAGTAGTTTTTGTTTAAAAAACTGAATATTAGTTTGACTGTTAAAAAAACCGGAGAAAAAAATATTTTTATTAAAAAAGTTAATTTGCTGGATCTGGTTAATAAAATGGGTTGCGCATTCATGTTCTTTTTCCTTGAAACTTAAGCTTGGTTTAAACTATGAGAAATTCAGTTTTGCGGATTTAAATATCGGATATTGATTTGGAAAAATCTGATTGAACCATTCCGAAGAAATAAAATTCCAGCGGAAATACCGTCAAAAAAGCTGCACCAGTTTATTCTGCGTAGAGATTCGCTGGTGCTTCTTATCCATGTTTCCTGTCGATCACTCCGAAACTCCCTTTGATCACATCCTGTTGACATCCCGTGTCAAGCCGTATTCCTTCGGCCTACATGCAACCGGTTTTTGCTGATGAGCCGGTAAAAGGTATAAAAAACGTCTTATCAACAATAACTCTGATTGCCTGGCAATATTTACCCGGGTAATCTCACACATAATTACTCAGGCAAACCGCCTTGTTCCATGTTCTGTTCGTCCTTGAACAGATTTCCTTTAATCCCTGATCCTGGTCTTCCTGATAATCAGACTTCCCTGTTTACCGGCATGCGATCTGTTTCTGATGTCGAGATGTTAATCTCGGTATCAATCAAACCTGCTGTATACCTGGTAGCCATCGTCCCTGTCCTGGCTAATAAAGTTGCGTTACGATTAATGCAGCAACACTACAGGTTCATTATTTCCTGTGCCGTCAAATGCAGCAGGAACAACACCGATAGTGGTAGAACCACTTACTTCATGCGTGAATGGCACATAGTAAGGAGTCACTGCGCCTGGAACAAATGTGGTGACAGCACCGCTGGCGCCATTTGCATCAACATAATCGGTTGTGTCGGTAGAAGGTGTTGCAAAAATACCTGGGATACCACCGTATGGTTGAACAAATGTCGGATCGATTGCCGCAGCGGTAACTTTGTTTGAAAGCGCGTGAGCAAAATCAGTCAGGAAGGTAAGGGTTTGACCATTGGTAATACTGCTGTTTTTGGAGATGGTTACTTCGCCTTCGCCCCAGATTGGGTAAGCGCCAGCTTGAACATTGGCAACGGTTGGCGCTACGCCATCGATTTTGACGTAACGGAAGCCGGAGCTGGTGGTGTTGCGGTCAGCAGTGTTAATGCCTAAGCCCCAGTATGTAGGGTAACTGCCGGCTGCGCCGGAAGTGCCATTGCTGTTATGACCGGTAACATTGTCGCCATATTGCCAGTCATTCAGGGTGTTGTCGGTGTCGCTAGAGCTAATTGGTAGTTTAATTAATGGGAAAGCGCTTGACTCGCCAGCGCCATCAGCTGTGGCAAGTGATAAGGCAGGGGCAGCTCCACCAGCAAGATAAGGATAGCCCAGGAATTTAGCATAGTGAAGGGCTCCGACCGCTGCGCCTTGGTTACGCAAAGCTACGGCAACTGCAGGGCTGGTTGGTGCGGTAACGCCGGCCGCAGTGCTGAAAGAATATAACGATTGCAGTGTGCCGCCAACATTAACGTTAACGTCTGTCCAGGACAGAATTTCGCCTGCCAATAAAGAAGCTACCAGGCTACGGCTCAGAGTCGGCAAGTCGGCGTCAGATGAATAAGCGCCGACGCTGTGGCCGCTAGGCAGTGTTAAGATGCCGGCAGCAATTTCAGCAGCTTGCAATACATTATACAGGCTGTCGGTTACCGCAACGCCATAAACTTCGCCGCCGGTTGGGATACGGGTTACCGCTGAGTTCAATGCCGCAACACCAACAGTGGTTGACCACGGGGTAGTCAGCGCATTGGTAGACACTTCAGTTACTTGTGTCGGATAGTTCAGGCCGGTTAACAGTGATGGCGCGTCTACGCCCAGAAAGCCGCCTTGGGATGGCACTTGGGTCAGGTAGGTGGATGCTGTGCTGTTGTTAATGGTGGCAAGGTGGGTAGTGCCGCTATTTTTCCAGCCGGTGGAAGCTTGACTTGTTGATGATTTAAAAGGATTTAACTGATCAAGGTTTTGACCGGAAACCAGAGGAATTACGCCGTAACCCGCAGCGCCCAGAGTCCGTTTGACCAGCAGGATTTTTTTGCCCGCCAAAGTTGTATCGCTCAAACCGGAGCCGGCGATAGGCGCATTGGCGCCGGTGCCTGCGCCAGTGAAATAATAAGCGGTAAAGTTACCGCCATTGGTGGCTTTTGTGGTTGTGCTGCCGCTGACCCGAACTGAGCCGCTAACGGTGTCCTGAAAAATATCCACAGTGCCGGAAGCCGCCAGAATGCTGGTGACACCCGCCAGGATAGCGTTGTCCTGCGCAGCGCCGCCTGAAGTGTAGACAACAAAGTCAGGTGTGCCGTTGACCCATGGGGTTAAGGCCAGGGCTGCTTGTGAGCCGGACAACAGTGATACCGCTACTGCCAGTTTCTTTAAGTTGCTAGAATGTTTCATATCAAAAAATCTCCTGAATTAATCCATATTAACGATTCCGGTTTTTCCCTAAAATCGTATGTGTAAGCGTAAAAAATGTTAAGCAGCCACTTGATTGCGACGTTTCAAACCCAGCAGGCCAACCAGTCCTGACAGGAATAACCAGGTTGCGCCTGGTAAAGGCACTGCGCTTGTGCTTGCAGAAGTAAAGGTTAAAACGGTGTTTGCGCCAGTACCGGAAATGGCAAATGTACCCAGGTCGGTTAACTGATTGGCCAGTTTGTTGGCGCCGATAGTAGCGGTGCTAGTATTGGTGTCATAATAGAAGTTGGCAGAACTGCCTGATGCAAAAATATTTGCTAAAGTAGTTAAGCTACCTAAGCCACCTAGTGACCCGTTTGTTGTGGAGCCTAGTACTGCGACACCAAGAGTGTTACCGTTATTGGTAGCACTGACTTCGTAGATAGCTGAGGCAGTGCCAGTGTTGCTCGGATCTACTAATCCATTGATGTTATGGAAGTAAGTATATAAGTTTTGGCTGCTGGAAACTGAGGTTTCCAATGCGGCTACACCAGTTCCCAAAGTTCCTGATGCTAAAGTGGTCAATAATCCCCATGAATTAATATTTGGAGCGCTGTTAGTGGTGCCATTAAGGCCTTCACCGCCCAGAACTGACCAGCTCAGATTGGCGCTGTCATTTGCCAAAGGGGAGAACTGGCTTAAACTGCCCAGGTTCCAGGTTTGAGTGGTGACGCCGCCGTTTGTAGTAAAACTGGAATAGTTCAGGCCTGAGTCGCCCAAAGACAAGTCATAGATAAAAGTTGCGCCATAATTGGCGGAGCTGGCGTTCTCATCGACTGCTGTGAAAACCACTGATGATGGAACAACGCTGGTATTTGAGAGATTGGTTAAATCAGCGCTGGCATTGCCCGCCAATAAGGCCAGGGTAATTGCAACCGAAAGTTTATGTATTTTAGTCATACGGTAAGCCTCAATATAGTGAAAGATAAATTTGGGTTTTCGAGATCCAAAATTCGGTCCCACTTGTAATCCAGCAAGAAGCGGGCCATAGGTTAAATGTTTGATAGATATAGAATTTCCTAGGTGAAAGCGATGAAATATGCTGATTTATCAGCAATTACTGCTGATATTATGTTGATATATCAGCATGCTTAAATCAGTCGTTTTTTATAAGAGGGATTGCAGTTTTTGATACGCAGTGGATATGACGCTGTGCCAGTCTCCGATGGCCGGTTGCCTAATCAGGCTGGCAGTCGGGTACCAGGGGCTGTACTCTGTTTCCAACATCCAGCGAAAATCCGGCGCAAAAGCCAACAATATCCATACCGGTTTGCCCAGGGCTCCAGCAAGATGGGCAACCGAGGTGTCGACGCTAATGATTAAATCCATTTCGGCCAGCAGTGCGGCGGTGTCAGAGAAATCCTGCAAGGCGGCCTGATGGTTATGTACATGGGGGAATTTTGCTAATTCCGCACTGTCTTCAGGCCGAATGTGTTTTTGGATGACATGAAATTCCACCGGCAAGCTCAATAGTGGAGACAGCAAGCTGAACGGAATGCTGCGTAAATGATCGTTGCCGTAATCTATTCCGCCCGACCAGACCAGTCCGACCCTGGTTTGCGTCTTCTCACCCAGGCGGCTTTGCCAGCCGAGTTGTTTTTCGGTATCCGCGAGAAGATAAGGGACGCCGTCCGGTATGCTTGCCAAGGTGGTGCGGCAGGCATAAGGTAGGCTCATGATAGGGCAGTGGTAATCAAATTCGGGTAATGCGTCTCCTATCTGAATGATTTGTTGAGCGCCTTTCAAGGTCTTTAGCAGCGGATACAAACTAGGCGGGGTTTCCAGTATTACTTTTGCTCCCATGGATGCCAGCAAAGGTATATAGCGGCAAAACTGGATAAAATCGCCAAGGCCCTGTTCCGGATGTATGAATAGCGTTTTATCGCGAATAGACTGTTCGCCCTGCCAAAATGGCTGCCTAAAGGCAGTGGCTTGCTGTTTGCCGTTTTTCCAGCGCCATTCATACAATTGCCAGCCTTCCTGAAATTGTCCGAGCAGGAGTTTTAGCAGCGATTTATTCCAGTGCGGATCGGCATAATCCGGTTTCAGCGCAATGGAATGATTGTAATTTTGTTCCGCTTCATCTAGCAGGTTTAATTCCTTTAAGGCATTGCCACGGTTGTTGTAGGCAACTTCATAATCGGGATTTAAATCGATGGATTTTTGATAGGCTTCCAGGGCGGCTTCCAACTGCGTTAGATTTTGCAAGGCGGTGCCGAGATTGCAATAGGCAAAGGCAAAATCCGGCATTAAGGCAATGGCTTGTTCAAAACTGGCGAGGGCTAGTTGGTTTTGTTTCAGTTCAATCAGCGACATGCCGCGATTGTTATAGGCCAGGGCATAATCCGGTTTTAAGCTTATCGCCCGGTCAAAACCGGCTACTGCTGCCTGATATTGCCGGGTTTGATGCAATACAATAGCGTGATTATTATGGGCTTCAGCGAAATCAGGTCTTATGGCAATGGCGCTGGCGTAATCAGCCAGGGCATTTTGGCGCTGCCCGAGTTTCTGGTACGCCAAGCCGCGATTGACGTAAGCTTCCGCATAGTCCGGTTTGATGCGCAGCACCTGGTCATAGCTGGCTATGGCCTGGAGAAATTCCTGTCTATCCTGATAGGCGATTCCTTGTTTGATATAGGCATCGGCGTAGTCGGTTTTTAAGGCAATAGCCTGATTGTAACTGCTTAAGGCTTCTGCGCTGCGTTGCAAGGCTTGTAGCGCGTCGCCGCGATTTTGGTAGGCCTCGGCATAATCTGCCAGCAAGGCTATGGCAAATTCAAAATCAGCCAGGGCTTTGGCAGCTTCCTGCAAGGCCAGATAGACTATGCCGCGATTATTAAATGCAGCGGCAAATTGGGGTTGCAGGGTTATGGCATTATCAAAAGCCGTCAGAGCTTGCCCATATTGTTTTAATTCATACAACGCCAGTCCACTATGCGCGTACGCTTCGGCATAGTCAGGTTTTAAAGCGACAGCCCGGGCGTAATCGCTCAAAGCGGCCTGATATTGTTGTAGCGCTGCCTGGGCGTCGCCGCGATTAAAATAGCTTTCGGCAACATTTGGATTTAAGCTGATGGCCCGCTCATAGAATGATAAGGCTGCGGTATATTGCTTTAACTGGTGCAACACTATGCCGCGATTACTATAGGCTTCAGCATAATCAGCTTTTAGGGAGATGGCTTGGTCAAAAGCCGCTAAAGCCGCCTCGAACTGCTGTAACTCTTTTAGCGCCAAACCGCGATTATTATGGGCAAGCGCCTGATTCGGCGCCAGGGCTAAAGCTTGATCGTAACTCGCCAGCGCTTCGGAAAACCTTTGTAGTTTGGATAAGGCTGTGCCTTGATTGATATAGGCGTTCGGTTGATTGGCGTCAATTTTCAGCGATTGCCCCAGCAGTTTGGCTGCCTGCACGAAATTTCCTTGTTGCAGGGCAATCGTGCCTTGTCCGGTGAGCAAGACCGGATGGTTAGGATAAGTCTTTAACAGGTTTTTGTACTGTGCCGTAGCTTCCGACAGACGTCCGGACTGGTGCAGAAGCATGGCTTGTTGAATTAAGGCATTTTGCCGGTTTGCAGAGAGTTGTTTAGTAGTCATAATCTTTCCGAAAATCGATCAAGGCAATGTGTCAAGGCTTGTGCTTAGTCATGGCTGATAGTTTGTTGACAACTTGGGATATCAGCGTAGACCAATCTCCCTCGGCCGGTTGACGAAACAATGTGGCTGTCGGGTACCAGGGGCTGTCAGTTCTGTCCAGCAGCCAGCGGTAATCCGGAGCATACGGCAACAGTATCCAAAGCGGTTTAGCCATTGCTCCGGCCAGATGCGCCACGGAGGTGTCAACCGATATCACCAAATCCATTGCCGCCACCAGCGCGGCAGTTTCGGCAAAATCAGTTAATTCATGCTGATGAACCTGTAGCTGTTTAAAGCGGTGCAGGTCGGCAGCATCCTGCCGACGAATTTCCCGCTGCAAGGCATAAAATTCCAGCGGTAATGACAGCAAATCTGCAAGCTGTTCAAGTTGCAAGCTGCGTTGACCATCTCCTTGATGATGTGTTGACCCGGACCAGACTAGTCCGACTCTGAATTTGGTTTTTTTGCCTAGTTTTTCCTGCCGAATTTTTACTAGGCGGTTGTCAGCATATAGATAGGGTATGCCGGCAGGAATGGTTTCTAGAGTGGTTTTGAAAGCCAAGGGCAGGCTCATGATAGGGCATTGCCAATTGAAGGCCGGCGACGGTTCGCCTTCCTTGATGAGCCGATGGTCGCCTTTAAAAGTATTTAGTAAGGGGAATAAGCTTGGCGGTGTTTCTAAAATGACTTTTGCCCCCAGGTTTTCCAGCATGGGCAGGTAACGGCAGAATTGAATAAAGTCGCCCAGGCCTTGCTCAGGATGAATTAAGATGGTTTGATCACGGATAGGCTGCTCGCCCAACCATAATGGTTGAGTGAAATTTCTGATTTGATGTTTTTGCAGGGATTGCCAGCGCCATTCATAAAGTTGCCAGCCTTGCCGATAATCGCCGAGCAGAATGTGTAACAAGGCCTTGTTCCAATAGGCTTCGGCATTTTCCGGGTTTAAAGCAATGGCATGATCAAAACTGGCTAAGGCCTGATCGAATTGCTTTAATTGCATCAGCAAAATGCCTTGGTTACTATAGGCATCGGCAAAATCGGTTTTTAAGGCAATGGCCTGTTGATAAGCGGCAAGCGCTTCTGGGTAGCATTGTAATTCTTTTAGCACATTACCGCGATTATTATGCGCATCGGCATCATCCGGCTGCAAGGCAATGCTTTTATTCAGATTGGCTAGAGCAGAGTTAAGCAGATTCCGGTCGCGTGGGGATGGCTGGGCCTGATACAAATTCAGTAGGGCATTGCCAAGATTACAGTGTGCATAGCCATAGTCCGGTATCAAGGCGATAGCCTGTTCAAAATTTGCCCGAGCTTCTGCAAAACGATTAAGTTCCAAAAGCGACATGCCACGGTTATTGTAAGCAGCAGCGTAATCCGGTTTTAAGGCGATGGCTCGATCAAATCCAAGCACCGCAGCCTGATATTGTTTTAATTTATGCAGGGCAATGGCATGATTGTTATGGGCTTCGGCAAACTCGGGTCTTAAGGCAATCGCTTTGGCATAATCCGCCAATGCCTTTGGGTATTGCTTGAGCTCTTGATAAGCCAGGCCTCGATTGATCAGGATTTCCGGAAAATCCGACCTGATTTTCAGTACCTGGTCATAACAGGCAATGGCGGTCCGGAATGCTTGGCTATTCTGATGAATGATGCCCTGGTTGACATAGATGTCTATATACTCGGCCTGATTCAGTTGAAAGAGGGCTATCTCATCGTGATTGTATCGATCCCGGTATTCCGGTTTTTTGGCAAAAGCCAGCAGGTTTTCAGCCACCTGAAATATCACTGTCGACCAATCGCCGGCGATAGACTGGCGGAACAAAGTGGTTGTCGGATACCAGGGGCTGTCAATTCTGTCCAGCAGCCAACGGAAGTCCGGCGCAAAGGGGAGTAAAATCCATACCGGTTTGCCCATGGCTCCGGCCAAATGAGCTACGGAGGTATCAACGCTGATAATTAAATCCATAGCGGCAAGCAATCCTGCAGTATCCGAGAAATCACCTAATTCCTGGTGATGCTGATGCAAATGTTTGAACTGTAACAAAGCGGCTTCGTCTTCGGCTCGAATTTGCTTTTGCAGGGCATGGAATTCTACAGGTAAACCCAGCAAAAGCTCAAACTGCCGAAGCGGGATACTGCGTAAAGCATCTCCGGTATGTATCGTCGATCCGGACCAGACCAGGCCAACTTTCAGTTTGGCGGTTTTGCCTAATTTTTCCTGCCAAGCATCCGATTGTTCTGCGGCTGGATGAAGGTAGGGGATGTTGGCCGGAATGGTGGCGACAGTGGTCTTAAAAGCCAGTGGTAGGCTCATGATAGGACAATACACATCAAAATCCGGTAATGGCTGGCCTTGCTCTACGACACGAATGTCTTCGCCCAGGGTTTTGATCAAGGCAGTCAGTTCCGGCGGCGTTTCGACGATAACTTTGGCTTGCAGGTTTTCCAGCAAGGGCAAATATCGGCAGAACTGTA
This sequence comes from uncultured Pseudomonadota bacterium, assembly GCA_963741375.1. Classification (GTDB taxonomy): domain Bacteria; phylum Pseudomonadota; class Gammaproteobacteria; order Methylococcales; family Methylomonadaceae; genus Methylomonas. The sequence goes on along the minus strand of CAVUMJ010000057.1, from coordinate 5,970 downwards.
TAAAGTCGCCCAAGCCTTGTTCCGGATAGATCAGAATGGTTTGGTTGGTGATCCGAGTTTCACCTAACCAGCGCGGCTGCGGATAGTGTCTGTTTTGAATTTTCTGTTCAGACTGCCAACGCCATTCAAACAGCCGCCAACCCTCTTTGTAATCGCCTAACAGCAGTTTTAGCAAGGCTTTATTGACATAGGCGTGGGAATATTCCCTATTTACGGTAATGGCGCGTTCAAAGCAGGCCAGAGCCTGATCAAACTGTTGAAGGAGTTGATGCGCCAAACCTTGATTACTGTAAGCTTCCACAAAATCCGGATTGATGCTGATAGCTTGTTGATAAGCGGACAGTGCTTCTTCCAGCCGCAATAAATCTTTTAAAACAATACCCCGGTTATTATGCGCATCGGCAAAATCAGGTTTTAAGCTTATGGTATGATCGTATGCGGCCAGGGCAGTCGGGTATTGATGCAATTGCTGTAAGGCGATACCTCTATTATTTTGTGCTGTTAAATCACCCGGATTGATAGCGATAGCCTTTTCATAACAGACAACTGCCTCGGCAGACCGCTTTAGTTTTCTTAGAGCATCACCAAGATGAACCAAAACCTCGGCATAATCCGCTTTTAAGGACATTGCGAGTTCATAACTGATGACGGCCAATTGCAATTGATCCAATTCCTGTAAGATATTGCCCTGCAAGTGATAAGCATAGGCATAAGTGGAATCCAGGGCTATTGCTTGGTCAATGCAGGTCAACGCCGCCTGATATTGCTGCAGGTCACGCAGAGCTGAAGCTCGATTGTAATAGGCAAGGGCAAAATCCGTCCGCAGTCTGATCGCTTGATCAAAGCAATGCAAAGCCTCATCAGGTTTATTTAATGCCTGTAGTACATTGCCGCGATTATTGTAGGCATCTGCATAATTGGGTTGCAGGGTAATAGCCTGGTCAAAACTGCTTAAGGCTGCTTCTAACTGATTTAGTTCTTGCAACACCAAGCCACGGTTATTGTACGCTTCGATATAATCAGGATTTAAAGCTATGGCTTTATTTAAATTTTCCAAGGCTTCATCCAATAACCCCATCTCTTTCAAGACGCTGCCCTTATTATAATAGGTATCTGCATCATCCGGCTTTAGGGTTATGGCCCGGTCATAATCCGTCAGGGCTTGCGAATAAAGTTTCAATTCCTGTAAGACATTGCCGCGGTTGGCATAGCCTTCTGCATAATCCGGTTTGAGGATCAGTAATTTATTAAAACTCAGCACAGCCTCTTCCCGTCTTTTAAGCAGCGCCAGGGCGATAGCATGGTTAAATAAGGCTTCCGGCTGCTTGGCTAAAATCTGCAAGGATTTGCCAAGCCATCCGACCCCTTCTTCAAGTTTACCCCGCTGTAAAGCCAGTATACCTAATCCGGTCAATAGCTGTGGATGTGCAGGTAAGCTGTTAAGCAGGCTCTGATATAATGCGGCCGCTTCCTGAAGCCGGCCGCTTTGATGCAGAAAGACTGCCTGCTCCAGCAGTTGTGAGGCTTTGGCGGAAGGTTTTTTTCGGAGTGCCATAAATGATTGCCAATACCGGTGATTAGATCAGGAGAATAAAGCCAATTTGGCGGATACTTCAGCAATTACGCCGTTCCAGTCGCCACTTGCCGTTTGACGAAACAGTGTTGCAGTTGGGTACCAGGGGTTGTCGTTTCTTTCCAGCAGCCAGCGGTAATCCGGCGCAAACGGCAGCAAAATCCACACTGGTTTGGCCATTGCTCCTGCCAGGTGAGCTACGGAAGTATCCACAGAAATCACCAGATCCAATTCGGCGATCAATGCCGCAGTGTCGGAAAAATCAGTTAATTCGTTATGATGCAAGTGAACTTGCGGATACTTGCCAAGCAGGAACAGATCATCGTTACGCAATTCCTTTTGCAGAGCATGAAATTCCATAGGCAAAGACAACAAAGCTTGCAGCTCTTGAACAGGAATGCTACGTTTATAGTCCTGTTTGTGACCAATTGAACCGGCCCAAACAAGCCCCACCCTGGGAATAGTTTGATGACCGAGCAGGTCGCGCCAGCGTTGCCTTTTTTGGCTGTCGGCATATAAATAGGGAATCTCGGCAGGTATGGTGGCTAAACTAGTTTTGAATGCTAACGGTAAACTCATGATAGGGCAATGCAGGTCAAAATCCGGTAAAGGTTTGCCTTGTTCCACTAGAGTGAAATTGCCTTTAAGAGTACTGATGACGGAAATTAGCGCCGAAGGAACTTCGAGTATGACTTTGGCCGCGTCAGCTTCCAGCAGTGAAACATACCGGCAAAAATGCATGAAATCGCCCATGCCTTGTTCCGGGTATATCAGAATAGTTTTACCGGCGATAGGTTGATCTCCTAACCATAATGGTTGAGAGAATTCCCGAAAAAAATCTTTTAGTAATCCCTGCCATCGCCATTCATAAAGCTGCCAGCCTTCTTCAAAATCACCCTTAACAATTTTAATCAGTGCTTTGTTCCAGTAAGCGCTGGCAAACTCGGCGTTCAGGGCAATGGTTTTGTCGTAATCCGCTAAAGCCGGAGCAAATTCCAGCAACTCTTGATATACGGCGCCACGATTCATATAAGCCCCTGTGTAATCCGGTTTTAAGGCGATTGCCTGATTCAGGCTTGTTAAGGCCTCATCAAAGCGTTCCAGTTCATTTAAGGCGTTGCCCCGGTTGTTATAGGCCTCGGCAAAATCCCGGTTTAAGGTAATCGCCTTATCGTAATTGGCAAGAGCCAGTTCAGTTTGTTTTAATTCCTGCAATACCGTGCCTTTGTTCATGTAGGCGCCAGCGTAATTCGGGTTTAGTGCGATGGCCTGATCAAAACTATTCAGGGCGGCGCTATTTTGTTTTAGGGCTTTCAGGACGTTGCCACGATTATTGTAGGCCTCGGTAAAATCCGGACTTAAGGCAATAGCTCGTTCGATACTTTCCAGAGCTTGAGTAAGCCGGTTTAGACTAAGTAAAGCAATACTGAGATTGTTGTGAGCTTCGGGATAGTCCGGTTTTAAGGCTATTGCCCTACCGTAATTAACTATGGCTTGCTCCGGCTGATTGAGCTCTTTAAAGATGATGCCTCGATTGTGATAGGCTTCAGCAAACTCCGGTTTCAAGGCGATGGCCTGATCATAGCTGGCTAATGCCAATTGATATTGCTTAAGTTCAGCCAGGACGTCTCCATGGCTATTATGAATTTGAGGATGATTCGGAGTAAGTTTTAAGGCTTGTTCACAACAGGCCAGAGCCTGTTCAAACTGCTTGGCTTCCATAAAGGTATAACCGATATTCAGGTAGGCATCGGCTTGATCGGGTTGCAAGGCTATGGCTTTTTTAAAGCTAAGCAAGGCTTCTTCTGGGAGATTCAGACTTTGCAGAACAAATCCGCGATTATTGTAACCATCCGCATCATGCGGATTTAATGCAATTGCTTGATCAAAACTGGCAATGGCTGCTTCCGGGCGGTTCAGAGTCATCAGTAGGCAGCCGCGATTGATAAATACATCGGCGTCATCAGGATCAAGTGCTATGGCTTGTTCGTAATCCATCAATGCTTCGGTATTCCGGCCTAAATTAAGCAGCACATTACCTCGATTCCTGTATGCTTCAGGGTAATATGGCGCCAGGGTTATTGCCCGCCCGTAACTGATCAGGGCATCATTGGGTTTGTTGAGTTCAGTTTGTATGTTGCCCAGATGAATGTAAGCTTCAGCATAATCCGGCTGTATGGCAATGGCCCGAATATGACTGAGTAGCGCTTCTTGAAAGCGGCTCAACGCCTGAAGCGTTATTCCGCGGCTGTTATGGGCTATGGCATGATTCGGCTGCAGAGAAATTGCTTTGTCAAAGCAAGCCAACGCTTCATCAGGCTGACTTAATTGCGCCAAAGCTGCACCAAGATTAATTAAAACATTTGGCTGATCCGGCGAAATCTCCAGTAACAACCGGAAATATTTGTCTGCTGCAACAAAATGCCCAAGTTGTAGCGCCAAGGTTCCGGCTCCAGCCAGCAATTGAATGTTGGAGGGGAAAGTTTGCAGTAAATTTTGATATACGGCATTGGCTGCTTCCAACTGTCCACTTTCATGTAAAAATAATGCCTGTTGGATTAATTCATTTTCATCGGTTATGGCCGGTTTTCTGTTCATTTGGTTGTTAACCTCAAACGTTTTTGTTTGTGCGGTATTCAGCACTGAAAATCTGCAAGCGCTCTGCAATTTCAGTAATGACACTTTGCCAATCGCCTGATGCAACTGTTTGACGGAACAGTGTGGCAGTTGGATACCAAGGGCTGTCAGTTGTCGAGTAGCCAGTGAAAATCCGGTCGGTAAACCGACGAAATTTTTATCTGTTTAATAATTCATCAATAAAATATTTAAGGTACTCAGGCAAATACAAGTGTTTTAAATAGGCGATTTTAGTGACAGACCGCGGAATAAGATGCGATAAATCTACGGTAATCAAGTCTTGGTCAAGGGTATGGTCATAAGAAGTACCGGTAATGATGCCCACTCCCAAGCCAAGCCTGACATAAGTTTTAATGATATCGGAATCGGCTGCGGAAAGGATAATATCCAGACTTTTTCCGGCCTTTTTAAAAGCATTTTCAATATTGGTGCGGCCAGTGAAGCCGGGCGAATAAGTTAAAATTGGAAACGAAGCTACCCGGCCTAAAGAAATATCCCCTTGCGCTAAAGGATGGTGGCGAGGCACCACAGCAATGTGTTGCCATTCATAACAAGGCTTGACAATCAGTTTGTCATCATCGTCAAGACGTTCGGTACAAATAGCAATATCCGCGCGATGAAAGTGCAATTGTTTGATTAAATCATCCGGAGATGACTGAATCATATAAATAGTAATCTCAGGATACTTTTGGCGAAATTTTTGCAGGGGTTTAGGTAATAAATATTTGGCCTGAGTATGTGTAGTGGCAATATGCAGTACGGAATTTCGATTGCCGCAAAACTCTTTAGCGATGATCTGAATATTTTTTTTGGCCTGATTAATGTGCGCCACCTCAGCCATGATGCGTGCACCCATACTGGTTAATCCCAACAGTTTTTTGCCCTGGCGCTCAAACATTGGATACCCCAGTTCTTCTTCAAATAACTGAAGTTGCCTGCTGGCGGCGGATTGGGCAAAATTCAACTTTTCTGCGGCTTTCGACTGGTTATAATCGGTTTCCAGCAACATTTTTAGCAGTTCAAGTTGATTAAGATTCATATGGTTAATCCAAATTCACGAATGCGTGCTATTTAATAACTAGTAAAATCCGTTTGTGTCAAAAGACCTAATGAAAGTTAGTTAAACCAGTGTGCATGTTTAATATGTAAATCCACCCTATCGCCTTTACTCAGGTTTAATTGTTTGAATTTTTCATTAGACATTTCAGCGAATAAACTATGCCCATCCTTATTGAGTTGTGGGTCATACAATTCGATACGGATGGTTGCGCCAAGGTGTTGCCAATCTTTTAGCGTGACAGGAGATATATTGTTTTCGCAGGCTTTTTCGACCTCAATGTTGTGTGGACGAATATGGGCATAAAGCCCTTGAGGATTGTCGAGAGCAGTGCCGGCGGTTTTTAGCCAAGCTGAATCACTTTGCTGTATGTGGATAATATTGGTCTGACCAATAAATTTGGAGACAAATGCATTGGCAGGATTGTCGTATATGCTGTCAGGCGAGCCTTGCTGTTCTATTCTGCCCTGGTTAAGCACCACAACCCGGCTGGCTACTTCCATCGCCTCTTCCTGGTCATGGGTAACAAATATGCTGGTGACATGAAGCTCCTGATGCAGATTACGCAACCATAGTCTTAAATCCTTGCGAACACTGGCGTCAAGCGCCCCGAACGGCTCATCGAGTAACAATACATCGGGTTCTACCGCCAAAGCCCTGGCCAAGGCTATCCTTTGCCGTTGACCACCGGATAACTGGTCCG
>CAVUMJ010000056.1:0-4259 GCA_963741375.1 uncultured Pseudomonadota bacterium | reverse complement strand
CCTTTTGGATTTTTGTTAAAAAAAATTATTGAACTATTGCCCAAAAGTACAATTTTCTTTATTATCATACTTGATAAAATTAAAATGTTTACTTTTTTAAGGTTCTTAATAAGTGGGTTTTATTTTATTAGAATCTAAAAAAAATCTAAACTACTAATTTTATTGAAATAAGAATTTTTAGTTTCAGATGTCGTACATGAATAGGGCGCGTATGCAAAAATGCTATTTGGCATTCCATGCTCGCCGAAGAATGTTTTGTGCTAGTGTTAACCGACGCTTCTCATTCTACCCAGACTGTCATAGAACAAAAGAAGTCGTATTGCTCAGGAGGACTGTCAAGAGGTTTGTATAAATTTTTTGATATTATCTTGATTTGAGAGTAGAGTCATTTCCATTGGGTAGCTATAGATTACGAGAAGTTTTGCTCTACATTAACGTATTGAATAAATACGATTAACCAAATTCTTAATATAAGGATTCAATTATTATGAATAAAAAATTACTTGCAATATCCGTGTTACTTGTGCTTTCTCAACCTGCATTGGCCGTCTCCGTTATCCCAAATTTAAGCATCACCAGTTTGGGAGGCAGTCCAAATGCTTATTTGGATATTATTGCCGAGCAAAGTGGTCTGACGGGCACATTTAGCCGTATCGGCAAAACTACCGACTGGACTTTAAATATCAGCGGATACGGTACCGGGAATATTTTAACACCGTCTTCCGGTAACTACACTGTCATCAATAATAGCTATTTTCTAAACGCTGAATTCACTTCAGCAGGCAAATTGGTGTCGGGTTCACTGTCAATTTTTGGTGATGTTCTTGGTGTGCCAGGAGCAAACGGCCTTCTATTATCAGAACAACTGACCAAGTTCGGCTACAATGCTTCTCAGACTGCAATTGGGTTTGATACCATTTTTACAGGCGGCTATGCCGATCAGCCGCGTTTTACCGGCGGCTCAGGTGGTGACGTTTCATATTTATTTGGTCAGCCAGGTTCCGGTTCGTTAGGCGGCTTGATTAGTGAATTTGCAGATTTAAGCAAACACCCTTTCAGTAATATATCTTTTAGTAATGTTACTGCTCTAACTGCGGTGCCTTTGCCTTTGCCTGCCGTTTTGTTTGTAAGTGGTTTGACAGCACTGCTGGGAATGGGCCGCAAACGTAAAATTTAATACCGTTAGCCGACATTAAATAGTTCGCGCAGGGTTAGTAGGGTAGTGAGAAAGTCTGAAAAGGCTTTTTCACTACCCTTTTCTGTATTCAGAGAACCGGATAATGCCGAGAGTTATAGTGTGATGATAATTCGATCAATCATCCAGTGAATTGATCTTGGCGTATCATAAAAGATCTTCATCTTTAATTTTTGAGTCTAATTCTATGCGTTGCATATAACGCTGTATGTTAGCCTGGAACAAAGGCACGATTTCTGTGAATTGACAGCCAACCCGATAATAACCGGCTGGGCCATTTTTGTTTTTCTCGACATTTTTGATAGTAAACACAATTTCAGATTGAAGATTTTCTTCTTCCATAATTAATGTTCCATTTATGTGCTGATCCAGCATCTTTTCAATATTGGATTCAAAATGCATTTGAATGTCATTGTCTTTATTCATAAAAGAAAAACCATCAGTTCCAATATCGGTTAGCTTATATTTTTTGATAAAGGTTTCCATAGTGTAATTTTTACCGGAAGACTTTAGCAACAATTGCAGATAAATATGGTGATTATTTGGAATTCTAATACGGTGGTAGTCGCGGCGTTGCATCCAATAAATAGAGTCCGGAATCGACATCACAAACATGGCTCTATCTCCAGGCATTAACCTAATGTTTTTTGCCTTAAATGATGCCTTGATGCCGTAAACTTCGGTCCGAAATAATACTTTTGAAGCGTTTAATAATTGCTGGTTTAGCGCTTGGTTTCGTGAACAGTCAAATTTAACCAGATTTTCTTTCAAGTTAACTTCAAAAAGGCCGGTTAAAAAGTTCAGCTGGTCGTCAATCGTCACCGTCAGGCTACATTTATTCTGTACCATATCGTTAAGGTGATTGACGATTTGTTTTGAGTCTCTTATAAAAAAATCTTTTGGTTCCATAAATATAATTTTCTTAAAACAGTTTTCGTTAACGGGCTTTTTGTAGACGCAACGTTTAGCTGAATCTGTTGTCGGTTTTCTGAAGTTTAGACTCTTCGGATTACTTCATCAACAGTTGCCTGGTTTAACTGTATAAGAGATAGGTTGTTTAACGACTAGGAGGCTGTCCGAGAATAGGAACCCTAGCCCATAGGGCGCAATAGGCGCTAGCCGTATTGCGCCGCATGTTGGCCTTCAATCATCCGGCGTATTACGCTTCGCTAATACGCCCTATGGCCCTGCCTGAATCTGAATTAAAGAGCTTGCTCATCTAAATCCGCTTCTGTGCAACCTGAGCCGCAGACGAGGAATAAATCACAGTCATTCAGGGTGCAGTAGGCGCTAACGTATTAAATATCAGCCTGTTCCGACCTTTCTATTTCATTCAGTTTTTCATGAATAGCGAATTCGTAAGAAACTATAAATGCCCAGTTATTGCCACGATTATTTGCGTCTCGCTCTGCAGGGCTTTTATAATTTGGGTGCCAATATCCGAGATTATGCAAAAACTCATGGGCAATTTTAGATGCCCAAAAGTTTGTATCATTCCAATTCGGTTCAGGCTTTTTGAGCTTGTCTGAATTGAGTTTAATATATAGATAACCGCATGAAGGCGCTTCTCGTTTCAGTTGCTGCAATGGGGTTGAATGGAAGTTGTTGTAGCCGCCCCCCCACCATTCGTCACCGGAATATCTTGAAATCATCAATACTGCCGGGTCTCCGGTTGGTGTAGTTAGGGCGTTACGCAATTGCAGTAAAAACGCTTCAATACTAGTAGGCTTGGTTCTTTGGGTTAGATAAAAGGCATAATTTTCTGCATAAACAGGGCGATCAATTTCGTCTACAAGAGGAGAACCGTCTTTTAATTCATATTCTTCGGGCATTGGACTTGGCATGAGAGTCGAACGATCATAAGCTTTTTTGATGACTACCGGATCAAATGCTACTTCAATGAACCGTAAAGCAGCATCTTGAAGCATTGCCTTGGTGTTGGGGTCGAAATCGGGATCAAGTAAAACGGCAAGAGACAGCTGAGTTTTGGGGCTGGTTACTACGTTTGAACTGATAATGAGATCTCGAATACTGAATTTAGATGCAAGCCATTCTGCGATGTTAATTTCTAGGGAATGTTTAGCAGAAGAAGTGTTTAATAATCCATCAAGCTTTGCAATGTCATTCCGGGTCGAAATCACTTCCTGGGGGCTGAGCAGATGTGCATTTTTTGGAGATTGCCAAAACCAATCCGGCAATCGGTATGGGTATCGATCTTTGGTATCCGAATCAGGGTGATGATTTATTTCAGTAGTATTAGCGTATTTACTTAATGCCATAGCTACTATAAAAATAGTTAGCCATAAGTCCGCAGCTTGTCCATCAGAGCCGTAGCGGTGGCCGGCGACTCTTCTTCCACCACGAAGGCCTTGCCCACGTCATATTGGCCCACATACCCGCGCTTCAGCAGGCGGATGCCCAGCACGCTTTCCGGCACCAGGCGCAGCGTTTCCAGCTTTTCGGTGGGAAACCAGGCCAGAGCCTTGGGCGGTTCGGTGCTGCCTACCACGATCTTGTCGAGCGCCGCCGTCCACTGCTTCAGAATGGCCGTGAAATCGCCCTCGGGATTGGCGGCGATCTCCACGTAAAACTGGCCCTTGACGAAGATGGCGCGGCGCGGTACGAGTTGCCCGCCCGCCCCCAGCTTGATGGTTGGCTGGTTGGGATCGCGGTTGGCCGAAAACATCCCATAGGCGGAGTCGGCGTCCCCAAAATCGGAAATGTCGATCACCAGCGTGGTGGCGCCCTGTTTACAGGTGACGCCGTTCATAAGCTGAAAACCGTAGAGCAGATACCCTTCGGCGTTGCCGTCCATGTACTCGAACAGGTTGTCCTGGGCGTAGCTGCGCGCCGCGCCCTGCGGCGTCCAGCCGGGAACCAGGGTGCACGACGGCGCAACCGCGCCCGCCGGGACCGTGAAGAGAGCGAGGCCGCACACCAGCGCAGCCACGCCGATAATACGCGTCATCATGCGAATGACTCCTGGGCGCGCGCCATTTCCCGCGCCACTTTCACTCCATACGGGCATTCTACCGTGCAGCCCGGGCAGCTCGCGCACTTGGCC
>CAVUMJ010000055.1:0-7724 GCA_963741375.1 uncultured Pseudomonadota bacterium | reverse complement strand
GCCCATTATTTGCAAAGCTAAGCTTGATCAGTCCGTCAGAGACCGGTGGCTAGAAAGACTTTGGGAAGCCATGCAGGTTGACCATGTGCCATACATTGAATCTTTAGGCGACTACTGGGGCGAATTGTGTGTTGATGCGGAAACTGCATCAGGTTGGGCCGATGATTTTTTACCATCAGTACAGAGCGTATGGAGCCCTCAATCTTCCGGACATGGGCATTTTTGCGGCACAGTTGCCTGCTTGTCTGCATTGCATGCAGCCGGTCGACATCAAGAATTGCTAGCCCTGCTGGAAACTGCGCCGTTTCAATTTTGGACGTATCGACTCTGGGGCGTGAAATCTCTTGTCGCCATGGGCAAAAAGTCAGAGGCCATCCGCTACGCTGAAGACAGTAAAGGCCTGAATGAGCCAGTTTCCGCCATTGCCCAGGCTTGTGAAAAAATACTGTTATCCTCAGGCCTTCATGAGGAAGCCTATAAACGTTACGCAATTGCCGCCAATCAAAACACTACCCATTTGGCGACATTCCGCGCTATCGTCAAAAAATATCCGCAACTGCCGCAGGCAGACATATTACGCGACTTGGTTGCGAGTCATCCTGGCTCAGAGGGCAAGTGGTTTGCTGCCGCCAAAGATGCCGGTTTGTTTGAATTGGCAATCGAGCTGGTGCAAAAATCCCCCACCGATCCACGCACATTGATACGGGCAACGCGAGATTTTGCCGAACAACAACCTGAATTTGCCATTTCAGCTGGGCTCTGTGCTTTAAATTGGATATCTCGCGGTTATGGTTATGAAATTACTTCCTCGGATGTATTGGATGTTCATGCGTCGTTAATCCAGGCAGCAAATCATTCCGGACTAGGTGAAAATCATATCAAGACCCGAATCAATGAAATGTTGGCTACGCAACCAAACGGCAATGAATTCATACGCTCCGTACTAAATCGACAACTCGCATCCTGATTTGTAACCCCATATTATGTAAACCAAAAAACAGGAAAACCATATTAGAGTATGACAAAATCAGAACTGATTGCCATGCTGGCAAACAAACAGCCGCATTTACTGCAAAGGATCGCTCATAGCTAATCCCATACTCCACGAAGATTACTTTTCAATAATTCAGTAACAATACCTTCCTGTTCAGCCAAAACATCAGCTTGCGATAATTCTTGAGCTTCCAAATTCATGGTGTGAAAATTCAACTTGTAAAACCTGACGCCTCCGTGCCAATATTGGACATTAGCAATCAGATTTCGACTAATTTATTATGAGTACAAATTCCTCTGCTATTGAATCTTGGCTACAAGTGCACGCCGGCGATGCCGAAAACACGCCCGCGATTATTTTGGCCGCCAGGCAAGGGCGGGCCGATGTGCTGGGTTATTTAATTGCCCTGGGCGAGACTATTGACCGGCTAGATGAATACGGCAATAACGCGCTATGGGCGGCCTGTTATGCCGAAGCCGGCGATTGTATCGATTTATTATTACGCGCGGGTATCGACATTAACTATCAAAATTGCGTAGGCTCTACCGTGTTAATGTATTCTTCATCGGCAGGAAAAACCGGTGTTGTTTCCCAATTACTCCAAGCGGGCGCCGATGAGGAATTGCGCAATCAGGATGATTTTAGCGCTTTGGATTTAGCCGCTAATCGAGAGTGTTTGCAGATGTTGCGGCAATTGCAAAAGCAGAAAAATTCTCGCTGATACGGCAAAATTTATTATTTCTCATATATACGATGAAAGCCATATCCAAAAACCCCAATCCTGCCGAGTTGCAAAACCTTCATCAATTATTTCAAAACGGCCGATTGCTGCAAATGGAAAGCCAGGCTCAATTGCTTTTAGCACGATTTCCCAAATCTTTGGCCGTTTTGAACTTCTTAGGAATGAGCCAACAAGCTCAGGGCAAATTAATCGAAGCTGCCGGCAATTTTCGTAAAATGCTGGTGATTGATTCCAATATTGCTGAAATTCATTTTAACCTGGGCGCCATACAAACCCAGTTGAATGACAAAAAAGCGGCCATTAGTTCTTATCGCAAAGCCTTGCAGCTTAAACCGGAATTTACCATGGCGCATTTCAATCTGGGAGCCTTGCTGCAACAACAAGGCCTGTTGCCGGATGCGGCCAAACACTATCAACAAACGGTGGCTCAGCAACCCGGATTTTATGAAGCCTGGGTAAACTGGGGCGCTGTATTGCAATTACAAGGCGACTTGAAAACCGCAGAACAGTGCTATAGCAAAGCCCTAATGCTGAATGCAGACGCCAGCGGCTATTTTAATCTCGGCACCACCTTATACGGACTAGGAGAACATCCAAAAGCGATTGAAGCCTTCCAGGATGCTTTGCGGCTAAATCCGCAATTTGCCGAGGCTTGGAATGGTTTGGGTGAAACATTCCGCGATCAAGGCAATATGGATGAAGCCTTGCGTTGCTATCGGGAAGCAATCAAGGTCGAACCCAATCATTCTCGCGCCAATTACAACCTGGGTGAGTTTTACTGTTTCTCAGGGCAATTAGAGCAGTCCATTCCATATTTTACCGCCTCCGATTTTGCCGATGCCCGCGAAAGGGTTTTGCAATGCTTGTATAAAACTCGCCAGTTTGACGTATTCAAACTACGTTTAGAGGAGACCATTGCCCAAAACCAGCCTGATTCAGTGTTATTGGGTTGCTTATCTGCACATTACGCCATTAATTTTCAACGCGATAATGCTTATGGCTTTTGCCGGAATCCAATGGATTTTGTGCAACTGACTCAAATACAAGAATTGTCATCGCCGGACAGTCTACTTTTACAGCAATTGCTGAATGACGTTAAGAATTTGTCCATCGCTGAACGCAAACAAGGACGCTTGTATTACGGTATTCAATCGGCGGGCAATCTGCTACAACGATCCGAACCTTCTTTCCGGAAGCTAGCGAACTTGATTAAGGCCAAAGTGATCGCTTATCAACAGCATTTTTCCGGCAGCCACGAAGCGTTGATCCGATTATTTCCAAAAAGCCTGGAGTTTGCCAGTTCCTGGTATTTACGCATGAAACAAGGCGGTTATCTGACAGCGCATATTCACGAAGAAGGCTGGATTAGCGGTTGTGTTTATTTGCAACTGCCGGATAAGCAGGAACAACACGAAGGCAGTTTTGAATATGGCGTGGATGGCGACGACTATCCGCGCCTGCACGATAATTTTCCAAACCAAATTGTCGATCAAAAAGTGGGAGACCTGGTGCTATTCCCCTCTTCGCTATTTCATCGCACCATTCCTTTTCATTCCGAACAGGAACGGATTTGTATCGCTTTCGATATTAAACCCACCCAGGCGGTTCACGATTATTCCTAGCAGTAGCGAGAAGATTTTGAATGCCAAAATAAAAGCTAAGCTGATTTTTGTTGAATTCTTAAGCTTCTATATTCTCATTCCGCTTGTACTGTTTACTTCCGGTAGCAAATTAGGCGTTTTTGCGGCTTTGTGGGGAATAGGACTCTATGCCCTTCAGGTGCTTATGCGCATGCCGGGCTTCTCATTTCATAAATTGTGGCACGGTGAAGGCTGGACAATGACCGCCAGGCGTCACGCCTTAGTTCGATTTTTGATTCTAGCCGGTTTACTCACACTGTTGACAGTGATGTTATTGCCGGAAAAATTTATGCGGTTTCCATTAGATCATTTCAGCCTATGGCTGGCGGTGATGGCGCTCTACCCTCTTCTATCCGTAGTCCCTCAGGAATTGCTGTTCCGCAGTTACTTCTTTAAGCGCTACACAAATATCACCGGGGAAAACATGGGTGCAATTTTAATCAACGGGGTTTTATTCGGGTTTAGCCATATCACTTTTAACAATTGGATTGCACCAATCTGTGGAACTTTAGCGGGTATTATTCTGGCAAACAGTTACCGACAACACCACTCCCTAAAATGGGCGGTTATTGAACACTCATTCTATGGCTGCTGGGTATTTACCATTGGATTCGGCTGGTATTTCTTCATAAGTATAGCTCCTGATTACCCATAAGCTTCAAAGCTGCCCCATAGGAGGCTGAACCGTAGGGTATAGGGCGCAATAGGCGTTAGCCGTATTGCGCCGGATGTTGGCCTTCGATCATCCGGCGTATTACGCTTCGCTAATACGCCCTATGGCCCTGCCCGAGAATAGGTGGTGATCTCACGGCAACAATTTGGTAGCCGGCCATTACCTGAATTTCAACATAGATCAGCCCAATGCCAACGCCGAATTTGATACATTTCAAGCGGTTTCAAGGATGATGAGTCCTGCGCGTTTTGAGCATGTTCCTTCCTGATTAACTGGATAGTTCAGCCGAAAGCATTGATTAAAGCGATAACTAAAAGCAGCCAAATAACGGAAAGCGTATCTTGCAAACGAAAAGTGAAAATAAGCAGATCACAGAATTTTTACTGTAGATTTAATTCCGTACGGAAAAAATCAACAATTCGCAAATCTAACAATCTCTTCGCTAGCTATCATATCAATCATAGCTACACCAAGAATATCCGCCAATTGCAATACCTCAGCAAAAGGATCAAACAAGCTATCCTCATTCGGCCTTTTGGCAGTATATGCAAACAAAACCTGTTCCGGCTCGATGAATTTAAGCTTTTTTAACATCTCAATTTTAGATAACCATTCTCGGCCATGATCAATCAACGCGGTAGGGTCATCATGCAAAAACTGGATAGGTTTAATCACTTTGCGCTGGTCACTTTTTCGCACAAACGGAAAAGCAACCTTGTATTTATCGGCATCACCGATTACAGCCTGTTTATAAATATCCCCTAAATTAAAGTACGACCCCAATATTGGCAAATTCTTCCGTTTCAGCAAAAGGCTGAAAGCGAATAATACTGTATTTGCAAACTTGTTTAATCATGGCAGCTTTAACCATATATTGCCGTTGGCTTCATCACTAAGACGTTGCAGATGAAAATCAGGGTTAAAAAATGCGTAATCGGTATTTAACTCCAACCACTCCTCAGTTAGCCGGGTTATAGCAGGAAATAAAGTCCTGTAAATCCTCAAAACGTAATGGTTTCTTTTTCAGGGTATGATGGATATTCGTGCGGTAATCGTAATATCATATTTCTTTAGTCCAAGGATTCGGGCTGGCTTCGCGGTTATCAAAAAACAGCACATTCGCCTTGACGCCATTCGCGTAAAAAATACCGGTCGGCAAACGCAAGATAGGTTGCGCTTGGGCTTGCTGGCGCTGGGTGTCACTAAGTTCGGCGCCGACCGGCAATCCGGTCAGTACATAGGCTTGCTGCTCTATAGCGTCCGCATCAATCGCATTAAACAGGTTGTTAATCATTTGGCTTAGTTCCATGCTGCCGCTAACTGCTTTTATTTTGCCCTTATCCGCCGGACTAAGCTGATTATTCAAACGCGCCAGACGCCCAGCCAGCGAACTAACGGTATCGCTATCGTTCGCGCCCATCATCACCCCCATTGCCAAATCTTTCAGCGGCACGGCCGGTCATCTATGCCAAATGATAATGCCATAAAACATGAATACTAAGACGATGCCGCCATAATGTATTAATCATTCCTGGTAGTGGTTCAGTTTGAATAATGTGAAGATTGTTTTTTGATAGAGATAACAGAAGTTTTGGGAATCGAGAGTGTTTGGCCGGGGTTTCGCCGGAGGGGATTCCGGCGCAAAGCTTACATGGATGTACTTGCAGCGTCCCCGGACAAATATTCTCGGTTTCCAAAACTGGCGGATACCAACCATCTATGTAAATCGTGAAAACTGACATTTAATTCAAACTAAACCACTACCTAATTCCATAAGTTTTTTCACCATAGATACGTCTGTGTATAGGATGCAGAGTATCTTGATGGCGAAAACTTAAGAAACAATTAATATATTTCACGGGCTCAAACACCCTTGAGTTGCGGGCGTTTGAGCGATAGTTTGGTTTTAAGTTCTTTCGACCTGTGACACGTCTCTGACAGCCCCTTTGGCGGCTGAAGTCGTCATGGCTGCATAAGCTCGCAATGCAGCGGAAACCGTTCTATCACGATTAACCGGTTTCCAGGCAAATGCGCCTTTGGCGTCCATTGCTTCGCGGCGGCTTTGCAAAGTTTCTGCAGACACCGCCAAATGGATAGTCCGGTTTGGAATATCAATTTCAATAGTGTCGCCTTCTTCTACCAAGCCAATCGCTCCGCCCTCAGCTGCTTCCGGAGAAGCGTGGCCGATGGAAAGTCCGGACGTACCCCCTGAAAACCGGCCGTCAGTTAATAAAGCACACACTTTTCCTAAACCTTTTGATTTGAGATAGCTGGTTGGATATAGCATTTCTTGCATGCCCGGCCCGCCTTTGGGGCCTTCATAACGAATGACAACAATATCGCCGGCAACGATTTTGTCATTCAAAATACCCGCAACAGCTGCATCTTGGCTTTCAAAGATGCGTGCATGGCCGGTAAACTTCAGCGCACTGTCATCTACGCCGGCAGTTTTGACGATACAGCCTTCCAATGCAATGTTGCCATACAATACCGCCAGACCGCCATCTTGCGAATAAGCATGAGCTTTGTCGCGGATACAGCCTTCGGCGCGGTCGTCATCCAGGCTTGGATAGCGCATGGATTGCGAAAAAGCCACGGTAGTGGCAATGCCGCCCGGCGCCGCCTGGAAGAAAGTTTTTACAGCATCATCTTCAGTGCGCAAGATATCCCACTCATCCAGAGCGGCAGCCATGCTATCGGTGTGTACGGTAGGCACTTCGCGATTGATAAGGCCTGCGCGGTCCAGTTGGCCCAAAATACCCATGACGCCACCGGCGCGGTGAACGTCTTCCATGTGATACTTTTGGGTGGCGGGAGCCACTTTGGACAAACAAGGTACGCGGCGGGAAATGGCGTCGATATCAGCCATACTGAAATTTACGCCGGCTTCGTAAGCTGCTGCTAAAAGGTGCAAAACCGTATTGGTGGAGCCGCCCATGGCCACATCCAAACTCATGGCGTTTTGAAATGCCTCAAATGAGGCGATGCTACGGGGCAGGACTGAGACATCATCATGTTCATAGTAGCGTTTGGCTAGTTCTACGATGCGGCGGCCGGCCCGCAAAAACAACTGTTCTCTGTCGGCATGAGTGGCCACCAGGGAGCCATTGCCCGGTAACGATAATCCCAAGGCTTCGGTCAGACAATTCATGGAATTGGCGGTAAACATGCCCGAGCAAGAACCGCAGGTAGGACAGGCGGAGCGCTCAATGGCGGCGACTTGTTCATCGCTTATCCTGTCATCAGCGGCTTCCACCATGGCGTCGACTAAATCCAATGCGCGGGTTTGACCCTGCCAATTCACTTTACCGGCTTCCATCGGCCCGCCGGAGACGAAGATCGCGGGAATGTTCAAGCGTAATGCCGCCATTAACATGCCCGGGGTGATTTTGTCGCAATTGGAGATACAGACCAAAGCATCGGCACAGTGGGCGTTAACCATATATTCCACACTATCGGCAATCAGGTCACGGCTAGGTAGCGAATACAGCATGCCGCTATGACCCATGGCGATGCCGTCATCTACGGCGATGGTGTTAAATTCTTTAGCCACGCCGCCGACTTTTTCAATTTCGCGAGCCACTAATTGACCCATGTCTTTTAAATGTACATGACCGGGCACAAATTGAGTAAACGAGTTGGCTATGGCGATGATAGGTTTATCGAAATCCCCTT
>CAVUMJ010000054.1:0-11129 GCA_963741375.1 uncultured Pseudomonadota bacterium | reverse complement strand
AGTTTTCCGGAATTAACTTAACGCGAGAAGCGAGTTGATCAATATCGTAAGCCAGTCCCAGTGTCACCACATCTGCTTCCAGGCCATCCAGAACTGCCCGCGCCTGTTTGCCGCTACCGCCATGCGATTGATTAATCGTGACGGTGTCTCCGGTTTTGTCCTTCCAGTATTTTGCAAAAGCTTGGTTGAAGTCCTTGTATAGTTCCCGGGTTGGATCGTAAGAAACATTCAGAAGATTAATTTCTGCGGCGTAACTGCCGGTTAAAGTCATAAATGAAAGCAATACTGCAATTGGAAATGATAAAAGCGTTTTTTTCATAAAACTCTCAAATGTTAAAAAAACCGATTTGAATATTCCGCTAGCCGATTTATGGCCGCTAAACATATAAATTTGAATAGTTAGAATTATCCGGCTTAAACAAGCCTTCACCCAAAAGAGCTGTTGAGGTCCACCAGTTGGTTGACTATTTGATAGTTAACTGCTCTTTTTGGGTTCAAGATTTAAAGGCGCCGTCAGGACTAGACTTTTTGGTCGTTAATTCTGAAACGTTCCCGTTTGTCAATCTGTACAACCTTGCCGTCGTGAACCACAACCTCAACTGATCCGAAACGGATATTTTCCAAAATTGAGGCAATGTGGACAGCCAGTTCTTTGTTGTCCTTTTGCTTTAACGTATTGCTATTAAGTCCAATTGACATGGGAACCTCTTAACTGTGAGCTATTAGGATTCGGCAGCCTAAATGCCGGTATCTGGTAGCAAATAATAGAGCAGGCTGAAAACGATTGAAAACAATATATTATGATAATATTATCGAATAGTTAGATATAAGAGTCAGGATGTTCGTCAAGCAATAGTCATAATTTTGGCTTAAACCTAAGCCTTTGTCAGTTCAGAGCGTGCAGCAACGAATCACTTTGTTTGGCCCTACCTGTCCGTAGCAATTAATTATGACTCACGAACTCGAATCAGAATATTCCGCCGCATTGACTTTGCAAAATTGGCGTTAAATTTGCCTTTCAAGTTCGATGCTCAAAACCAACAGATCTCTATACTTTATGCCCGATTTTCAGTTTATTTAAGGCTTTGATTTAATTTGAGCAATATGCAATATAAATAAATTGGATAAATTTTGAGAATACAATCTAAAAATATCATGATTTATGGGTTTTAACTGTTAAAGTTATCGATAACTACAGATAAAGTATTGAAAGATATTAAATTATTTTGTTCGAACAAACCAAACAAGCCTAATAGTATTACAATAATGGATATATTTATCTAGAATTGTCATATACAGGATATTTCAGCTTGCATATTGGTCTTGACAGCATTTATCAAATCCAAGTATCTTAAATTTACATTAACTGACCGGATAGCCGGAAGTCTTTTTTATTATAATTGAGTCTCTAAAACTGACTTGATATGGAGATGATTATGACTTACTGGTATCCCGATAACTCTCAATCCATAGGTAAAACTCCTCTGGTTCGATTAAACCGAATTTCCCAAGGCGCGCCTGTGACGATCTTGGCCAAAATAGAAGGCCGCAATCCTGCTTATTCGGTGAAATGCCGGATAGGCGTAGCCATGATTAACGATGCCCAGCAGCGCGGTCTGCTTGGAGAGGGCAAGGAAATCATCGAACCGACCAGCGGCAATACCGGCATTGCGTTAGCTTTTGTGGCTGCGGCGCGCGGCATTCCCTTAACTTTAACCATGCCTGAGACCATGAGTCTGGAACGCCGCAAGCTGCTTGTCGCCTATGGGGCAAAGTTAGTATTGACCGAGGGCGCCAAAGGTATGAAAGGCGCTATCGCCAAAGCCGAAGAATTAGCCGCTGCCGAACCGGATCGCTATGTGTTATTACAGCAGTTCAAAAATCCGGCCAACCCGTTAATACACGAGCAGACTACCGGACCGGAAATCTGGAATGACAGTGAGGGAGCAATTGATATATTGGTCTCAGGTGTCGGAACCGGCGGCACCATCACCGGGATCTCACGCTATATCAAAAAAACTCAAGGCAAGCAGATCATTTCAGTTGCGGTAGAGCCGGAGTCCAGCCCGGTGATAAGCCAATTTCGCTCAGGCCAGGAGCTAAAACCGGCGCCTCATAAAATTCAGGGCATAGGCGCGGGTTTTGTACCGGATATTTTAGACTTGTCTTTAGTGGATGAAGTTGAACTGGTCAGCAACGAAGAAGCCATAGACTATGCCCGGCGTTTGGCGCGTGAGGAAGGCATACTTTCCGGTATTTCCTGTGGCGCCGCGGCAGCCGTGGCCGTCAGAGTAGGCAAGCGTCCGGAAAATCAGGGTAAAACCATCGTGGTGATATTACCCGATTCCGGCGAGCGCTATTTGAGTTCGGCACTGTTTGAAGGCTTGTTTGATACTCAAGGTGTCGCCATATGAGTCAAGACGCTGTCTTGAATGGCGATTTCTGGGGGATAGACGGGCTGGTTAGCGAATTGCGCGATTTGCGTATGCGATCGCTGCAAATTCGCCAGCGCAGCAACCATCCTCCGAAGTTGCCATCCCGTAAAACTTTGGCGCATATTGTTGAAAATCTCGGCGCAATTTTGTTTCCAAACCGCTTGGGGCAACCGGATATCAACGATGAAGGCATAGATTTTTTTGTGGGTCATACCCTGGACAGCGTGCTGCGCCAGTTGAACCGTCAGATTGCTTTGGAATTGCAATTCATTGCCGAGCAATTTGACCGGGATGACGATGTAAAAGGCCAGGCGGTACAGATTACCCGCAATTTTGCCAAACAGTTGCCGGAAATCAGAACTCTGCTGGATAGCGATATTCACGCTGCATATGAAGGCGACCCTTCTGCGCAGAGTCCTGATCAGGTTCTGGTTTGCTATCCCGGCATTACCGCAGTGATACATCACCGTGTGGCGCATGTTCTTTATAAACTAGGCGCGCCTTTAGTGGCGCGTATGATCAGTGAAATTGCCCACTCGGCAACCGGCATAGATATCCATCCCGGCGCTGAAATCGGCGAAAGTTTTTTTATAGATCACGGCACCGGCGTGGTGATTGGCGAAACAGCGGTGATAGGCCGGCGGGTCCGGCTTTATCAGGCCGTGACCCTAGGCGCAAAACGTTTCGACAAAGACGAAAACGGTATGTTGGTCAAGGGCAATGCCCGTCATCCGCTTGTTGAAGATGATGTGGTGATTTACGCCGGCGCCACGATACTTGGGCGGATCACGATAGGCAAGGGTTCCGTTATAGGCGGCAATGTCTGGTTAACGCATAGCGTGCCTCCAGGCAGTATTATCAGTCAGGCTCAAGCCACTAGCGCATGATCAGTGCAATTGAAAACTCACAACACCCGGAGCAGATGTTGATTATAACAAGAGGGAATTGCTTTAGGCATATCCGGAATTAACAAACTCACAATAATTTAACACAGGAATCTTGCCATGTCAGATATACATCAAGCTCATACCGCATTAGGCGATGTCGCCGCGCGCACATTATCCAACGCTACCAAAACCGTACCGATGATGGGGACTATCACCCCGCGCTGGCTGGTGCATTTACTGCAGTGGGTGCCGGTAGAAGCCGGTATCTACAGGGTCAACAAGGTTAAAAGTGAAACCAGCATAGCCGTCGATTGTTCCAGCCTTGACGAAAAAGTTTTACCGCAAACTTTTGTGGATTATGAAGAATGGGGCCGCGAATACCGTCTTAATGCGGTTAACACCGTTCTGGATGTGCATACCCGCGTTGCCGATCTGTACAGCAGCCCGCACAATCAGATTCACGAACAATTGCGTCTGACCATCGAAACCGTCAAAGAGCGTCAGGAAAGCGAATTAATTAATAATGCCGAATACGGATTGCTCAACAATGTGGCGCTGTCGCAAAGAATTAAAACCCGCACCGGCGCGCCTACGCCGGATGATTTGGATGAACTGATTACCAAAGTCTGGAAAGAGCCCGGCTTCTTTTTGGCCAACCCCCGCGCTATTGCCGCTTTCGGACGTGAAGCCACTCGCCGGGGCAATCCGCCGCCAACCGTGTCATTATTCGGTTCGCAATTTTTAACCTGGAGAGGCTTGCCATTGATTCCGACCGACAAGCTGAAAGTTGAAGGCGGCAAATCCAATATTATTCTGTTGCGCACCGGTGAAAGCCGTCAAGGTGTTGTCGGTCTCTATCAGCCGAATTTAACTGACGAAGTCAGCATGGGTCTATCGGTACGCTTCATGGGTATTAACCATAAAGCCATCGTCTCTTATCTGGTGTCTTTGTACTGCTCTTTAGCAGTATTAACCGATGACGCTATTGCGGTATTGGAGAATGTGGAGGTTGATAAATATCATGATTATGAAATAGGCAAACGCCATGAGTAATAATAGCGTTGACTTGTCAGCACTCGTTAGTCAAGGTTTAGGCGGCAATGTTGAATTGCCGGCCGGTTTGCCGGATGAAGTTGAACTGACTCGTTTGGCAAATCAATATTTGTCGGCTTTGCCGAATCAGCGGGAAGCTTTGAATTCAGCGCCGGTTCCGGAAGTTGTTGCGCCTCAGCTTGTTAATCTGCAAAGTTTAAACGGGTTGCAGACTGTAGATGAAACGGCGTTGTCTTCCTTGGTTCAACATGGTTCCGGTTTGCTAGGCGCAGGTCTTATCAGACAGGCTGCGGTATCCGTTCCGGGCTTGCCGCAATCGCCAACTGCGTTTTCGGGTTCGCCAGGTTTTTACTTTTTGCAGCATGCCTCCGTACCGGTCGGCAAACCGCAATTGCCAGGGTTTGAGACTGCGCATCCGGCTTTTGACGTGCATGCTGTCCGCCGCGACTTTCCGATTTTGCAGGAGCGGGTTAATGGCCATCAGTTGGCCTGGCTGGATAATGCCGCCACCACTCAAAAGCCGCAGGCAGTGATCGATAGAATTTCTGAATTCTATCGCCGTGAAAACTCCAATATCCATAGGGCTGCCCATGAATTGGCGGCGCGGGCCACAGATGCCTATGAAGGCGCTAGAGATATAGTCAGCGGTTTCATCAACGCTTCTTCGTCCAGTGAGATTATTTTTGTCCGCGGCTCCACTGAAGCCATCAATCTGGTGGCAAAAAGCTGGGGGCGGCAAAATATAGGCGAGGGCGATGAAATTGTGATCAGCTGGCTGGAACATCACGCCAATATCGTGCCTTGGCAGCAACTATGTGCGGAAACCGGAGCGAAATTAAGAGTGATTCCGGTTGACGATCATGGTCAGGTGATACTTTCCGAATATCAAAAACTGCTTAACGCCAAAACCAGGCTGGTGTCCTTCACGCAGGTATCCAATGCCTTAGGCACCATTACTCCGGCAGCGGAGATGATCGCCATGGCGCATAGAGCCGGAGCTAAAGTCTTGCTGGATGCGGCGCAGTCCGTTTCGCATTTGCGCGTAGATGTGCAAAGCCTGGATTGTGACTGGCTGGTGTTTTCCGGACATAAAATTTTCGGGCCTACCGGTATCGGCGTGGTTTACGGCAAGGCCGAACTGCTGGAAGCGACTCAGCCCTGGCAGGGTGGCGGCAATATGATTGATGACGTCACCTTTGAAAAAACCACTTATCAACCCGCTCCGGCCAAATTTGAGGCCGGAACCGGCAATATTGCCGATGCGGTAGGTTTAGGGGCGGCATTGCAATATCTCAGCAGGCTAGGCATTGAAAACGTCGCCCGTTACGAACATGAATTACTGCAATACGGTATTCATGTCTTACAAGGCGTTCCCGGCTTGAAATTAATCGGTACCGCACCGGATAAGACCAGTGTGTTGTCGTTTGTTTTGGCGGGGCATAGGACTACAGAAGTCGGTAAACAGCTAAATCAGGCCGGGATTGCGGTTCGCGCCGGTCACCATTGCGCGCAGCCCATTCTGCGGCGTTTTGGCCTGGAAAGCACAGTGCGGCCATCCTTGGCGTTTTATAATACTTACGAAGAAATCGATAGATTAGCGTCTGTGTTGAAACGCCTGCAATGCAGCAAACGCAATTTTATC
This sequence comes from uncultured Pseudomonadota bacterium, assembly GCA_963741375.1. GTDB lineage: Bacteria > Pseudomonadota > Gammaproteobacteria > Methylococcales > Methylomonadaceae > Methylomonas. The sequence goes on along the minus strand of CAVUMJ010000054.1, from coordinate 5,112 downwards.
TAAATTAACCGGCATAGGGTGCAACAGGCGTAAGCCGTCAGCAATTCCCAATTTAAAACCCTATGCCGTTACAGGTATTTTTTCCTGCCCCCTCAAGCATAAAGCCCATGAAGTGCTCCCAGTCATCAAACGGAATAAACTGAAGCAAAGTACGTATTTGCTCAAATAAAGCACGCCGAGAGGGAGATGAGCTACTCACCCTGTGATAAGCTTCGTCTAAGTAATGCAGTACAGTATGCAACAAAAATGCGAGCAAATTTAAGGTTGCTAGTAAATTGGCTAAATGTTGATTGCCATGTGAAAAATTATGTTCAAAATGGTAGCCGTGATTTTTGAGAACATTATTATTTTCGTTCTCGATCTTCCAGTGCGCCCGACCCGCCGCTACGATAATGTGCGCATTTTGTGGGGTAATGTCATGAGTGGTTACCCAGGCATTACGATAAATTGGCTTCCGAGCCTCATCGCTCATCGTGACTTCACACCAGTTAACATGCAAGGCATCGTCGCTATCCCGAAGCGGTAAGTGTTTAACAAAGCGGTAGCACTCGGTAAATTAGCCTGTTTGTTATAATAACTTGTTAGCCATATTCGGAACAGAAATGATCAATAATCAGAATTCGAAACAGAGCAATGAGCAACGCATACAGGTGTTCGCGAAATTGTTTAAAGACTATATGGGACTGCACCAATTTTTGCAGCAGTCCTACCGATTCCAGTAACAGCATGCAAAATAATTCCCACCTACGCTGAACAGACCGGCTACTTAACAATATATACTTCGCAGTACGTGAGTATATGCAAGACGTTCTTGGACTTAGCGAAAAAGACTTGGTCAAGAGAGCCGCCGACCCTTTCACTGAAAAGGGTAGCAATTAATGGATAATTAGAAAATATATAGAAACTCATCAGGTTTCTCTGGATGAATTTAAACAAAATTGCAAAAAATTTAGTAAACGGCATTTTATTAATTAATGTCATGCATAGATGACATTAATTCTGTGATATCGTCAATTTCTAAGCGAGAAAGTCTCTAAATTGATCTATTGAATAGCCGTTTTGATTAATTGATTCAGTTTTTACATTTACCCCAAGATGGTCGTCTGCAATTTGATGCAGCTGAGTCTGCATGACTTGGATAATGATCGTTTTTCCATGACAAGCATCAAACATAATTGACATGAGATTCACTAACAGCATCTCAGCCAGTGCATTGTTGTGGCTTTATTCTTTCTTTATAGCACCAATAGCTGCGCTCTAGGTTCTCATAGCCATTAAGCTGCTATTCTGCTAGACTTAAGACTATTTAAGACGACTATGAAGGTCAACGCCTGAGTTCCAATGTCATGAATACCGAACCGTGGGTTACCGCTGAGCAAGTCGCTCAACATCTGGGCGTCGTTAAAGACACCGTCTACCGCTGGCGTGTGCACAAGGGTTTGCCGGCGCACAAGATTGGGCGACTGTGGAAATTTCAGTTGTCCGAGGTTGATGAATGGGTGCGTGCTGGCGGTGCAAATGAAGAGCAAGAGCGCGATTAATGGGAGAGCATTCGGCCATGGACAAGTACCAACTCAGTGAGCGAGATATCTGCACCAAGTTCATTACGCCTTCCATCGTGCAGGCCGGTTGGCAGCAGCATCAGTTTCGTGAAGAAGTAAAACTCACTGACGGCCGCGTCATGGTGCGAGGCAAACTTGCTGCACGCATCAAAAATCCTGAAGCCAAAGGCGGTCCCAAGCGTGCCGATTTCGTGCTTTATGCAAGACCGAACGTGCCTATCGCAGTTGTCGAAGCCAAACAGGCCAAGTTTTCTGTTGGGCATGGTATGCAACAGGCCTTGACCTACGCAGAAATGCTGGATGCACCGTTTGCCATCAGCAGTAATGGAGATGGCTTTTTGCTGCACGACCGCACTGGTCTCACTCAACCTGTGGAACGCGAACTGCAAATTAGCGAGTTCCCTTCGTTTGATGATCTTTGGCCGTTGTACCAACAATGGAAAGGGCTGGACGCTCCCGAAGCCGTCAAACTCGTTGAGCAACCATTCCATACCGATGGCAGCGGCAAGGAACCCCGCTATTACCAACGCGTGGCGATCAATCGCGCCATAGAAGCAATTGCCAAGGGTCAGCAGCGCGTGTTGCTGGTTATGGCAACTGGCACAGGAAAGACCTACACCGCTTTCCAGATTATTTGGCGACTTTGGAAGGCTAAATCCAAAAAACGCATCCTGTTTCTGGCCGACCGTAATATCCTGGTTGACCAAACTATACAGCAAGACTTCGCACCGTTTGGCGAGGTGATGCACAAGGTCACAAACCGTGAAGTCAAAAAAAACTACGAAATCTATCTTGCGCTCTATCAAGCGGTGACCGGCAAAGAAGAATGGAAGCAGATCTATCGCCAGTTTCCGGCCGATTTCTTTGATCTGGTCGTCATTGATGAATGTCACAGAGGCAGCGCAGCAGAAGATTCTGCTTGGCGCGATGTGCTCGCCTATTTCAGTAGCGCGACGCATTTGGGCCTTACCGCCACCCCCAAAGAAACCAAAGATGTCAGCAACATCACCTATTTTGGCGACCCGATTTATACTTACTCGCTAAAGCAAGGCATAGAAGACGGATTCCTCGCTCCCTACAAAGTTATCCGCATAGCTACCGATGTAGACGCCGTGGGCTACACACCGGAAACGGGTAAGATCGATAAACTCGGTCAAGCCGTGGAACAACGGCAATACAACACCAAGGACTTCGACCGCAATCTGGTGCTGGAAAAGCGTACCCAGTTGGTCGCCGGCAAGGTCTGGGAATACCTCAAGGCAACCGATCCTTTGGCCAAAACCATTGTATTCTGCGACGACCAGGATCACGCTGAACGCATGCGACAAGAGTTGGTCAAACTCATACCGGCTGCCGCCAGCAATCGTCGCTACGTGATGCGCATCACTGGAGACGACAACGAAGGCAAGGCTCAGCTTTCGTATTTCATAGACAACGACGAACCTTATCCGGTTATAGCCACCACCTCAAAGTTACTGACGACGGGTGTAGACGCCAAAACCTGCAAGCTCATCGTCCTGGACCAAACCATCAACTCAATGACTGAGTTCAAGCAGATCATCGGCCGCGGCACTCGTTTACGTGAGGATTACCAGAAACTCTACTTCACCATCATGGACTTTAAGGGTGCGACCCGCCTGTTCGCCGACCCGGATTTCGATGGGGAACCGGTAGTCATCTATGAACCCAAGCCCGATGAGCCCGTTGTGCCGCCAGACATTACCAATCCACCCGGCATCGGCGAGCCGGAACCGCCACCATATTACCCTGGCGCCACAGGCGAAGACGATACTGAATCCGGCGATGACACAGGTGGAGGCGGTGGTGGCGAAGGTAGAGTCAAGTACGTCATAGACGACGTGAATGTGCGGGTGGCCGTGGAGCGTTCGCAATACCTTGATGCTGACGGCAAACTCATGACCGAGGACTACCGGGTTTTGCTCAAAGACGACATCAAAAAAACCTTGCAGACTGAATTCGGCAGCCTCAACAACTTCCTGCGCCGCTGGAACAGCGCCGAGCGCAAACAGGCGGTGCTGGAAGAACTCGCTGAACATGGCGTTCCTCTGGACATCCTGCAACAGGCGGTAGCAAACGGCAGTGAGCTTGATGCTTTTGATCTGGTTGCCCATGTTGCCTTTGATCAAAAACCGCTGACTCGCCGCGAACGCGCTAACCAAGTGAAAAAACGCGATGTATTCGGCAAATACGGTGAGCAAGCCCGTGCCGTGCTCGAAGCGCTACTTGATAAATTTGCCGATCACGGCGTACAAGACATTGAAGACGCCAAGATTCTGGAATTACCGCCCTTTGATCAGTTCGGCAGCAAGACACAAATCCGGCGCGGCATCTTTGGCAGCGTCGAGCAATACACCCAGGCGGTGCACGAACTCGAAAAAGCACTTTATGACACAGCTTTACAAAAACAGGCTTGAACCATGCGCCAGCTTACGAAATAAGAGAAATACAAAATGAATCTCAGCAGCACCATCAAGTCCATCCAGGACATCATGCGTAAAGACGACGGCGTCGACGGCGATGCCCAACGTCTGGGCCAGCTCACCTGGATGCTGTTTCTTAAAGTATTCGACCAACGCGAAGAGGAATGGGAAGACGACAACCCAAAATACCAATCACCACTACCCAAGGCATTGCGCTGGCGTAATTGGGCCGCTTATATAGCGGGTAAAGATGGCAAAAAAGCGCCACAGAAGTCACCTTCAGACATCATCGGCTTCGTTAACAACGAGCTATTTCCGGCACTCAAAGAGCTGGATGCCAACCGCAGCCCCCAGCACAAAGTCATTCGCAGCGTTTTTGAGGATGCCAACAATTACATGAAATCCGGAACCCAGTTACTGGCGGTGATCGAAAAGCTGGAAGCAGCCATCAACTTCCACGACTTTAAAACCCGCGCCAGCCTGGGCGATGTTTACGAACAAATGCTCAACGACCTGCGTGGAGCCGGCAATGCCGGTGAATTCTACACCCCACGCGCCATCACACAATTTATGGTGGACCGCGTCAACCCGCGTCTGGACAGGCGCGAAACTGTGCTGGACCCCGCCTGCGGCACTGGCGGCTTTTTGACAGCCGCCATTGATTACCTTCGTAATCAGCTCGACACTAAATCCAGCCCCGAAGACAAACGCGCCATTGAAGCACTGATACGCGGTATCGAAAAAAAACAGCTGCCGCACTTATTGTGCACTACCAATATGCTGTTGCACGAAATCGACGTACCCAGCCAGATCGAACACCGCAACACGCTCGGCATAGGCTGGAACGAATGGAGCGCCAACGACAAGGTCGATTGCCTCATCACTAACCCGCCCTTCGGCGGCTACGAGGACGACACGGTGGGCGGCGACTATCCGGCCGACCTACGTACCCGTGAAACCGCCGATATGTTCATGGCGCTGATCATCAAAAAACTGTTGAAAGAAAATGGCCGTGCTGCGGTGGTATTGCCTGATGGCTTTATATTTGGCGACGGCATCAAAGGCACTCTAAAAAAACTGCTGCTGCGCGACTGCAAACTGGCGATACC
>CAVUMJ010000053.1:0-18489 GCA_963741375.1 uncultured Pseudomonadota bacterium | reverse complement strand
CCACGTCCGCACCGTTTTGATGGGCGGCGCTGCAACGCAAAATGACTTTTTCCCGCAAACCGTTCGCGGCCAGGGCTTGATGCACTTCAGCAATACCGATTTCCGGTGACCGGCCGGTGTTTTTCAGGCTGGTGACAGCGGCGGCGCCGGTGCCGCCGGTGTTGCCGGCGACGTTAATCACGTCGGCGCCGGCTTTGGCGACCCCAACCGCAATGGTGCCTATACCTTCGGACGACACCAGTTTAACAACCACCCGAACTCTGGCGGCCTTGGCGTCGTGGATTAATTGGCCCAAGTCTTCAATGGAATAAGTATCATGATGCGGAGGCGGGCTGACCAATTCAACTTTTGGGGTGCCGCCACGCAAAGCGGCAATTTCCACAGAGACTTTTGGGGCAGGCAATTGACCGCCTTCACCGGGTTTAGCACCTTGACCGATTTTGATTTCTATTTCTTCCAGATTAGGATCAGCCAGATAACCTGCCCACACCCCAAAGCGTCCGGAAGCAAACTGTTTGATTTTGCTGGAACGTATGGTGCCAAACCGGCTGGAATGTTCACCGCCTTCACCGGAATTACTCATGCCGCCGGCAATATTGGTGCCCTGGGCAACCGCTTCGTGAGCTTCAGCCAGCAAAGCGCCGTGGCTCATGGCGCCGGAAGCAAGACAAGAGGTAATGCTATGGGCTGCTTGCACTTGCTGTAAAGGCAAGCGGGGCGGGGCAGTACGCAATTTGCTCAGGTAATCGGCTATTTGACTTTGCCGGTTGTTGACGCTAATTAACAGTACATCGTCGCTCAGGCTTGTCGAGAAGTCATTTTCACTAAAGCGGCTATTCAAGTGCTCGGCCAGTTGTTGTAAACGGGCGGAGCCGGAGTTTTCCGTTAAGGATAGGCTGTATTGATTTTCGGCGATGGCTTTAACCTGCAAACCACGCACCAGAAAACAATTGTTACCTTGTAGATTCTGGCTGCCCAACAGCCTATCGAAATCCGCTTTGCTATCCGCCTGACTGATATCAACCGGAAACGCCATGACGTCACGCAATGCTGCAGGGCGTTTAGCGCGCTCCAGCATCAAGTTTCTGGTAAAACTGCGATATGCCGGAGTGACGCCAAAACTGTCAATCTGCTCCGGTGTGCGTTTTTCATAGCCCAGGTCAAAATAAGCCGTATCGCTAGCTTCCGTTGTTTGCTGATGCGGAATATATATAATGGCCTCGTCGGTCATGTTGATATATTCACGAACCGCAGTATTGCCAAAGGTATGGCCGGCGCCTTCCAGACGTTCCTTAAACAAACCTAAAAACGGAATATCATTTTCTTCGGCAACTGAGAGGGCTTTTCCATGCCATTCGCTGGCGCTGTCGGCAATATCCGCAAATCTGGCGCCGCCTACCGAGGCATGGATGTTTGGGAAATAAGGTTGGAGCAGTGGTTCTTCGGTATCCAGATAATTGGATTCAAAAAACTCGCCGCCTATATAACTTTCCACAGTACATAAACCAAATTTACCCATGGTTTTCATCAAGGATTTTTCCACACCCTTTTGATAATTGTAGAGAGCTTTTAATCGGGATTCTCTGTCGGGATATTCAGTTAATACCCGATTATGCACGCTGATAGGGCAAATAGCTGAAGCGCCAAAACCCAGTACAGTGGCAATATCGTGGGGGCTGACAGCTTGTCCGGTTTCCAGAATCAAAGAAGAGTTAAAACGTAAACCCTGTTTGACCAAATGCTGGTTGGCGGCGGCTATCATCAGCAGTGCCGGTATTGCCGCCATTTTGGGGCTGATCCGGTAGTCGCTGAGAATAATGATGCCGGCATTGGCGCGGGCGGCTTGCTCAACTTTTTGACAAACATCCAGAAACGCTTGCTGCAAATTGTGCTGATTGCGTTCGGAATCAGTGACATCTACCTCATAAAGCATAGGCAAGGTGACGGTTTTTACCTGATTCTGGCGGCGAATTTGCTCCAGTTGACTGCATTGCAGGATAGGCGATTCTATCATCAGCTGCTTGCTGTGCTGATCGGAGAAAGTTGGTTTAGCGCCCAACGCCACCCGCAAGGTCATGCCGTCACTTTCTCGTAAGGAGTCCAGCGGTGGATTGGTCACCTGTGCAAAGCGCTGGCTAAAATAGCGGAACATGCCGCCTTCTGTGGCGCTTAACGCGTTGGGGGTTAAACCATAACCCATGGCCGAAACTTTTTCCAAGCCGGTTTGCAGGATAGGATCAAGCAGGAACTTAAAACTTTCCTGATTCAACGAGTAGGCGGTATGTCTCTGGTTGATATTAAATTCATGGTCATGATCGATTTCATCAAAATCGATTTTTTGCAAATCTTTGATATGAATACAGCTTTGCAACAACAAAGCCGTATAGTCTTTTTGGCTGGACAAGCGCTCTAAAACCTGACGGCTGTGATAAGACTTCCCGGTGCTGTGATCAAAATAAAGCATGCCGCCGGCTTCAATACGGCCACGGCGCAAAACTTGTTCCGGTGGAAAATCAATTTGTCCGGCTTCCGACATCACTGCCAGATATTCCGAGGTTTCCACAGAGCGCAGCGGTCTTAAGCCAAGCCTGTCCAAACGTGCGCCCACTCGAATGCCGTCATTGAAAATCAGCGCAGCGGGGCCGTCATTTTTTTCTTCGTAAAGGCTGAAATATTCCAGCATCGCCCGGATCTCAGGAGTCAGGGTAGGGTCGTTTTCCCAGGCAGGCGGCATCATGGCCAGAATTGCTGTGACAATATCCAGTTGATCTTCATTGATCCGGCGGGTCAGAGTCTGATCGAGCCGGCTGGAATCCGATTGTCCGCGAGGGAAAACCACATGTTTGTTGTTTTGGCGGGCAATGGCGTTTTCGCTAAGACGGTTTTTCTTGTCGGTATTCAACTCACCGTTATGAGCCATGTAGCGGAACGGTTGCGCCATCATAGTAGCCGGAGCCGTGTTGGTGGAGAAACGGGTATGAAAAAACAAGGTGTTGATTTCGTGGTCTTTATCGTATAAATCCACAAAATAAGGTATCACTTCAAATGAGTTCAGGCGGCCTTTGTAGACCTGAGTGCGGGAGCTCATTGATAACGGATAAAACCCTGTTAACTCAGGCCGGCTAAAGCCATCCACCTCAATAGTCAGCAAGGCGTTTTGAATGACTTTTTCAAAAGTGGCGTGGTCAGCATCTTTCAGGTTGGCGGGCCTGCCGAAAATGACCTGTTTAATCGGTAATTGCGCTTTGGCGGCGGCACTATTGATCACACTGGTGTCGACCGGCACATCTCGCCAGGTGATAATGGGCAAATCAAATTCTTTAAAATGATTTTCAACCAGTTGGGTGGCTACCGAGTCAAAATTGGCGTGATTCTCCGGGAAAAAAAAATTGGCTACCCCAAATTGACCAAGCTGCAGATCAGTGAGGCCGGTCACTCTGCGGAAAAACTTCAAGGACAGGTCGATGTTAACACCGGCGCCATCGCCAATGCCTTCGGCGCTCATACCGCCCCGATGCGGAATAGTGCATAGCGCTTCATGAGATTTGGTTAGAAGCTCATGAGTTTGCTTGCCGTCCTTTCGGGTGATAAAACCCACGCCGCAGCTATCCTGCGATAAGTCAGCATTATAAAGCATATGTGTTGTGTTTAATTTCTGGGTTTTATTAGTCATTGCCATCCAGATCCTGTCTTGCCGGTTCAATGCGCTATCAAATATTTAAATATCGATAGCACCGTTTATGGTCATTCTGTCTGCTTGGTGGTAAATTCAGTTAACTGGAGAATTCCTATGCCATTTTTATGGTCATTTCCAGCAGTGAAACCCTTGGATTGTACCATGTTTACCATGCTTTGTCATTCCATTGAAAACTTTAAAATTGACTGCTTAAATTGTATTCGGAATCATATGAAGCATTTGGTGAATTTATATTAAAACTAATCATTTAACAATGATAGACATGCGTTATTTAAAATAAATCTTTCCGGTTTTTTTAGGATGATTAAATCCTTTGCATTTTAACTTTTTGAATTGGTTGTCGTTATGTTAGATTTTTTGCCTGTTTTCAATGTGATAGCGTTTGTTGCCGTATTTGCTGCGGCAAATTTTGCCTATGAACTTGCCGCTAAAAGAAAATGGCCGTTTTTTGTAAAGGTATTATCCGGATTCGGTGGATTCGTTCTAACAACTGCATTTTTATTTTTTCTATATCTCGGCATAGGCTTTCCTGCCTGGATGCACTGGCTTACTGATTTGGCGCCTGATCTGCCAAAAACTCAAATTGCCGCATCAGCCAAATTAACTGATTCAGCAGATTTTTATACGATTGACTCTACAGGGTGGCTACGCAACCCAACCCCCAGTGGAGATTTGTTCACTTGTCAGGTTTGTGATGAGCAGATTCAGGTTCAAATCGACCCGGGGGTAAAATTAGCGGGAGATTTAACAAATAAAACCAACAAAGAATTTATAGATGCGTTAAGCGATGATAATGATAAAAAAGAATTTGCTGAATCGATTATACGCGGCAGTGTTCCTTTGCAATCCGGCTTCACCATTTCGATTGATCATGTTGAAACGCTACAGACAGGCGGCCTGGATATGTTTGCCTTTAACGCCACGGTCAATCTTGCCGCCAATGTCTTTCAAAATCAGACCCGGCTGGCAATATACAGAAATAGACTATTAAAAATTACTCTTGATTACAATAACAGCCCGCTGAATGATAAGAGCAAAACAGCCGTTGCTAAATTATTTGAAAGTCTGAAAATCTCGCCTCAATAACAAGTTCAGCGTAATGTTGGCTCGACCAATTACAGGGAAAGAAAAAGATGGTTCTTGTTTGATTTTGGCGACTTTTTTGGATTGAGACGTTATTTATTTAAGGGGGAGAGGGTTTGAAATCACCAGTTTACCTGGAAACTTCAATCGCAAGCTACCTTACAGCAAGGCCGAGCAACGACATCCGTGCCGCAGCAAATCAAAATACAACTATCGAATGGCGGGAAACACGAAGCGCATGCTTTGATATTTTCGTTTCGGAATTTGTTGTTGCCTAAGCATCGCTCGGACACGTTGATGCTGCAAAACGGCTCATAGCGGCTATCGAAGGTATTCCGGAACTTGATGTAAATGAAGAAGTCAGAGCTTTGGCCAAAGCTCTGATCACGGAAGGGCCAATTCCACCGAAAGCCGAAATTGACGCTTATCATATCGCTGTTGCTGCTGTCCATGGAATGGAGTATCTTCTAACATGGAACTGTACACAGATAGCCAATGCGGTGATGCGGCCAAAAGTTGAATCCGTATGTCGAAAATATGGCTATGAGCCGCCAATAATCTGTACACCTCAAGAATTGATGGAGGGATAAACGAATGTGGGACGATCCGATAGTAAAAGAAACGCGTGAACTAAGAGAAGAATATGCGAATAAATTCAATCACGATCCTGACGCTATTTTCGAAAATAGCGGTGAACGTCAAGAGCAAAATACGAGGGAGCGGGTGTTCTTTCCTGCCCGGAAGCCATCGCTGAATTCAAAGGTGGCTTAATGTGTAAAAACCAAAGTAGGTTAAGGCAGTCTCAATCCGTCTAGCTGATGTAAGAATGTTAGAACTATGTCCCTGTTTTACCCTACACTATTGCTGCGGCCATTTAGAGCAAAAAAATTTTACAAACACCCACTTCATAACGAGCGAAATTGATGAAATTTAAGAAGTTGTTTGAAAACTGGGACATGAGCAAGCTAAAAATCAGCGCCGGCTTCCTGGAGACTGAATGGACGCCCCAAACTGACGACCGCGACGCGGCCTGGGAACTGTATGTGGAAATGCTGACTCGGATTGTCACTCAGCCATTAGCTGAAACGGAGGGCGACGAGCAAACCGCGCTGGACAGCGTGCATGCTCTGTTCGGCATCACCCGCGAAATCCTGCGCCGACGGGGTAGAGACTGCATACAGTTCAGTAAAATTGCCATCATCGTACTCAACCAGATCGTCAGGCCGTTTACCGGCAAATGGCATAATTTGGCTTTGGCCGGCGCATTTGAACAACCGGAACAATGCAGGGCGTTCCGGCAGGAACTGACAGAACTGCAGGCCGCTCTACAGGAATACACCAAAACCCTTGCCAAGATCGCCGAAGTAGAAGACCTAACGGCCTTGGCATTTGAATAAACCTAATCGGCAAATATGGGCTGTTAACGCCGCAAGCACTTAGCAAAAGGCCATTAAACTCCTGGTGGCTGGCGTGAATTTCACCACAACGCTCCATGACTGACCTGCTTGCCGATGAGACACTGCCTGCAAAAATCGTGAGCGGCCTGACGGCCGCTCAAAGTGAAAAAACCAAAAGCGAAAAAGGGTAAAAGTACAAAGGGCTTAGGGTAAGTCCTGGGCGAGACGGAAACCCATGTAGTTGGTGCGGAGGCTCGCGGTGCCCCTGTTGCGATACGCCGAACGCAGGTTGGTCGGTAAGTAGTTCCAGGAGCCGCGGATTGACTCAAATTAAATGTAACCCAAAAGGCGCTTAAAAAGGTATCGATGCCTCACATTAACGGTAACCGAAAAGAAGCGGATTACCAGCTTAAGCTCTATTTGCCAATGTGGTGATTTAGGGTTTTGCTGAATAGCGGATTTTCCACTAAACCAGTGTTAAAATGATCGGAGCCGTTTCAATCACAATAAAACTTGATTAAGTTGATCTGCAGATTAACTCAGGGGACGCGATATTTTAAATGGGCTCTTGTTGTTATTATGTGATTAATTTTACCGTAATGGCTTAAGGCTATGCAGCTAATATTAGAAATACCTGATCAATATATCCTAGGGCAGAATCAAACCCAAACGGCCCAACAGATCAAACTATATGCGGCTTTGCTGATGTTTCAATCCGGCCAATTGTCCCGAGGCGCCGCTTGCGAATTTGCCGGTGTTGATAGTTATGAATTTTTTTCGGCCTGTAAAAAACATCAAATTAGCGTTATTAATCTACCTGAGGAAACCATAGAAGTGGATGTGTTGCATTTTCAGAAACGGCGAAATTGATGCTGGTTATAGCCGATAGCTCTGTCTTTATGCGATTTTTTGGAGTTGCTCGATATATTATTTAGTGAAATCAAAGTTCCACAGGCAGTATATGACGAGGTATATTTCGTTCTGCTTATTGCGTAACTTAGCGGTAGTCGATCTGCCCATAATGTGATATTTTTTTGTTTAAATCACGCGCCACTTGTTGGGCATCTTCCTGAAGGTTTTTAGCATCTCTATAAAAACCGGTTCTATCTGGTTTCCGGTAGTCACTTCCTGGGCTTAGAACCAAAACGCTCGCCATGCCTTCAAGAAAATTAGAGATAAATCGATTACGTCTATTTTGTTTTTCCATAGAGCGACAAAGTACGGTAAAGTTTAACTAGGTTTAATTTTATACCAGCTTTACGAATTCGGTATTAATTGTTTTAAAAGTTTTCGCCTTTAGGATGCGCCATGGCAGAGGTCTTGGGAATCGGGGGTATTTGGCAAAGGTTTCGCCAGCATGGATGCTGGCGCAAAGCCTACATGGATGTACTTGCGGCGTCCTTTGACAAATACCCCCGGTTTCCAAGACCGGGGAATACCAATAACCTATAAGCATGACGATTTCTTGTTATTCGCTTAATGCGAAAACTTATGCAACTATTAATATAACTAATTCATAATCAGCTTATTTTTCTAAGGGCTATAACTTGGGCTTGGAACGGATATTTTTTTCGCGTCAGGTTTCAACTTTCTTTTGCCCTATTCACAGGCAATTACTTCAAAACTATTTGCTAGCCGGGTAGGAGTCCATGTCATCATCTTCGGCATTATCCCAGTCTGTAAGTGAACATATCCGGGCAATTATAAAATTTTGCTATTCAGCCTTTTCTTCACGCTGGCGTAAAAACAGTGCAAAATCCAAAATTTCTTGCAATAAAGGCTCTGGTAAAGGTTTTATTGTTTGATAGACTTGCTCGGCTAAATTCATAAAAACACCACAAATAATAGAAATAACCTTAAATTTTAAGATACCATGCAAATTTTAAATATGATGAGTTTGCAACCACTCCCGAAGTGCTTTGTTCATCAAAGTTTGCCATCCCTTTCCTGTTGCCCGAAACGAATTCAAAATATCACGGTCAATGCGTAACGCAATTTGTTCTTTGTTACCACCAGACGGTCGGCCGACACGCAGTTTATTAACAACTTCACGCATAAGCTCGGTTGCATCGGGTGACTCGTCATCTTCCTCTGGTTCTATACCGGCTTGCTGGTTCTTAATCAAAAGAGCCCAATCAGTTTTGGACTCTCCATGGTTTCTGGCCACTTTCATTTCTTCAAGCGTCATTTTTGTTAAATTCGAGTTCGAGCCATTCATGGTAAACCTCTCTTTCGCTTCTTTTGGCAGGCCGGAAGCTGATGATATGCGGCGTTTCATTCGGCAAATAGACAACCGTTAAAACCGTCAAGCAATCAAAAACATATGCAAAAGACTGTAACCTTAGTTCGCCGTTACGGATTGTCTTGACATTCAGACAGTAGGGGCTTTCCAAAACATAGTCAACATCAAGAAAATCAAGACCATGCTTTTTTATGTTGGCATGTCTTTTTACTTCATGCCAAGTGTAAGCCAGAGTATCTTTCATGTTTATATTTGTATATGCAAAAACCCAGCCTGTCAATAAATTATGGTTTTAACCACGCGAATTAACCACTTTGTAAGCCGGAAAAATGGTTTTGACGAATCGATCATTAAAATCATGGTCTTAGAGTCTTCTTTATCATGATCATAAATATACAATTCTAATTCAACATCCATCTTAGATATACCTGGATGAGCATGGATTGCGAGTCAGGTTAAATAATGTGTTCCTTTATGTAGGTAGTTATTGACAATTACCGACTATATGGAACAAAATATCTACATGAAAAGAAACAATCAAAAAGTCCTGGAACTTGCTAGCGCTTACTCGCTAATTCGATCCCGCGATTTAGAAGCGCAAGGTTTGCCGAGAGTCGCGCTCACAAGGTTGGTGCGTCAAGGGCAGCTAACTAGAGTAGGACGCGGACTTTATTCCATTCCTGATCGATCAGTTCATGAATATGCCGCGTTTGCTGAAGTTGCGCAAAAGTATCCTAAGGCTATCGTTTGCTTACTTTCAGCGTTGCGCTTCCACGATCTTACGACACAGTCCCCATTCGAAGTCTGGCTCGCGATTCCAAATAAATCCCGTGTGCCTCGAATAGACTATCCGCCGCTGCGTATCGTCCGATTTTCCGGCGCCGGATTAACCGAAGGCGTCGTAGAACACATAATAGAATGTGTGCCGGTGCGGATAACCAATGTTGCCAGAACAGTGGCCGACTGCTTTAAATATCGCAACAAGATCGGCTTGGAGGTGGCGCTTGAAGCGCTGCATGAGTCCTGGCGCGAAAAGCGGGTTAGCATGGACGAACTTTGGTATTTCGCTTCTTTTTGCCGGGTTGCGAATGTGATGCGCCCGTATCTTGAGAGCCTGCCATGAGTAAAGGAAATTTGGCGGCCTCAGTCCGTGGCCGGTTGCTCAATCATGCCCGCGCAAAAAATCAGGATTTCAATCTGGCGCTAACCCGATACGTTATAGAGCGTTTGCTTTATCGCATCAGCATTTCTCAATATGCGGAACAGTTTCTGCTAAAAGGCGCGCTTCTATTCGATATCTGGTTTGACATACCTCATCGTTCGACAAGGGACGCGGATTTCCTGGGTTTCGGATCAAGTGCTCTGCCGGACATCGAGCATATCTTCACAGAAATATGTAAAATCGATACGCCGGATGGCGTCGCGTTTCAATCGGATACCGTACGGGCTAGCGAAATTCGCAAGGAAGCCAATTATTCGGGTGTGCGCGTTACTTTGCTTGGACTCATTGATGGTGCACGTTGTCAGGTACAGGTTGATATCGGTTTTGGGGATGCAGTTACACCTGAACCCGAAAATGCTGAATACCCTGTCATTCTGCAAGAGTTCGCACCACCAAAGCTGAGAGTTTATCCGCGCTACACAGTTGTGGCGGAGAAATTCGAAGCACTTACGTCTCTGGGGATAGCAAACAGCCGTATGAAGGACTACTTCGATCTATGGGTGCTTGCGAGCTATAGCGAATTCAACGGTGAAATCCTCCGTCAAGCGATTCAGGCAACATTTGATCGCCGTAAAACCAACTTCTCAGATCAAACGCCATTTGGTCTGACCCTTGCGTTTGTAAATGACCGGCAAAAACAAATACAGTGGTTGGGATTCCTGAGAAAAAACAGACTTGATGCGCTTACACTGGATGAAGTGGTGTCAATGCTAACGATTTTCTTAATGCCGGTGGTTCATGCAGCCAAAACAAATGAGGCATTTCCGTTTCGGTGGCAAGGTGGCGGTACCTGGTTGCCGGAAAATATGAATTGAAGATTTATTGTTTGTGGTATTAATTCCTTTAGGGTAGGGCCGAGCCAATTGTCAGAATGCCTAGTAAGAATAGAAAGTTAGAATCATCCCCATTTTCATGATAATGCGATACAATAATTGCAAATACCAAAGAAGCTTATATGTCAATCCGTCTATCTACAGACATCTGCAGAGGGTGCGATTCAAACTGATGTGGACATTAAGCAGCCTGTTTATTGTTAGCCCAATATTCGCGCCATCGTCCATTAGCCCGGTGCGATCTCTACCACAACAAAACACTAACTATATGTTATTAATAGAATTTAAAATTAAGTAATTTTTAGTTACCGTCAAAGTTACCGTCATCTAATCAGTGTTACCAAGTTTTTTTCATCTGAAAATTTAAACTGATACTTATGGATTTTAACGATGGCCGGATTTGAATTATGGCGGCAAGCCAATAAATTCAAGCATAAAAAACTCACATTTAAAAAGTTACCGACAAAGTTATTGGTTTTTTTGTTTGTGACTTGGTATTTTGTCGATGCGATTCAGGCAAAAATTAATTAAGAAAAATTTTTAAATCTCTGAAATTTTCCGCTCGAAATGCTAACTTTATCGTAACCATCTCACAGCTTCCATTTGCAACGGTTTACTGTCGGCATTCTAATAGCTAACATTTGCTAACAAACTTGTTAGTGGTAATACGTACCGGCTCACAGTAAAGTCTGGATTAGTTCAGTTACAGCATATTTTGAAACGATTGGGGTAATTATGGCAAATAGTTGGAATATACCAAGCTGGCTGGAAAATGAAGTAAGGGAACGAGACAAAGCTTGTATTTATTGCGGTGTAGAGTTTACATCGGCAAGCCTTTCCAGAAAGTCAGCCGCAAGCTGGGAACACATCATCAATGATGCTAAGATCGTTACAAGAGAAAACATTGCTCTTTGTTGTTGCGGCTGTAATTCCAGCAAAGGACAAAAGCTATTATCGGATTGGCTACAAACCAAATATTGCATAGAGCGCGGAATAAACATTGAATCCGTAGCGTCGATTGTTAAGCAGGCTCTTGGCAAGAGTAATCAAAAAACAGGCAATTCTTGATTGATGACAGAAACAAGTTGATGATCCAGCCAAATTGAAAAAGCCGCCTATACCACCTAACCTAATCTAACTTGTACTAACTCAATGATGATGTGTGCTTGAGGGTACTCAGTAAGCTGTAACTGCTTAAGTTGCACGGATTTCGCCAAGTTCGTCTAGAGAGCAAACGTTAGTCTATATTTCCTCAGGATCAAAAAAATCAGTATCGATAACTTTTACTTCGTAATAGCTTTTGGTCTGCACACCAACATTGTACTTATGCATCAGATCAACAAGTTTAGAGCCGTCCACTAAAATTATTTTGTGATGTGCATCTCTGGCTTTTGCTTTTGCCTTTTCATCAAAAGTTGAAGTCGTCACAAAGATACCTTTGAGGGTATCGCCACTCATAGCTCCGATAAAGTTACGTATATCAGTTTCACGAACTTTATTTTCGCTATAACGCTTGGCTTGAATATAGATCTTGTCAAGCCCAAGCTGATCTTCGTTAATAATACCGTCAATCCCTCCATCACCTGACTTGGCTGTTTCTACAAAGTCGCCATACCCGAATGGCACTGACTTAAGAAATAAATTACTGAATTAAAAAGAAAAAAGCTGGCACGATGATAGACTTAAGTTACCACACTTTCGTAACCATCTGAGTGCCAGCACCTATGCATATTAACCGTTCTACTAAGCCACAACAACATCGGATTAAACATTACGCATCCATCAGTGATACCTTTAGTTTTTTCAATCAGCTAACCGGGCCGGAGTTGTTCGACACCCTAGAATCCACGCTACCAGCACATCGAGAACGGCTATTTCCCCCGACAGAAACATTGTCCATGTTTCTAGCACAAGCCTTAAATCCGGATAGATCCTGCCAGAACATTGTCAACGATGCCACCGTTAAACGACTGACGAGCGGCTTGCCACGCTGTAGCATAAATACAGGAGCCTACTGTAAAGCAAGACAACGCTTACCACTTACCCTGTTGTCAACCTTAGTCCGCCATGCGGGAACCCTGATTTCGGCGCAAGCCCCAGAAACATGGCTTTGGTATGGACGACGAATCAGACTTGTCGATGGCACCACAGTCACCTTGCCGGATACAGCGGCTAATCAAGCCATCTATCCTCAGCAGGGTGGTCAGAAACCCGGATTGGGTTTTCCTATATGCCGAATTGTAGCGATCACTTGTCTAGCAAGTGGTGCGGTGCTTAATGCAGCTATGGGGAGCTTTAAAGGCAAAGGTGGTTGCGAGCAAACGCTTCTAAGATCATTGCTAGATACTTTTGAGCCAGGCGATATGATGCTGGGTGACGCCTTCTATGGAACCTATTTTCTGCTGGCGGAACTTCAGTTTCGCAAGGTGGATGCTTTATTTGAACAGTATGGCGCACGTAAACGTTCAACTAATTTTAGTCTTGGCAAAAAGTTAGGTAACCGTGATCACTTGATTACGCTGGTTAAACCGAAAATTTGTCCAGACTGGATGACGGCAGAGCAGTATGCTAGTGCACCGGAAACGCTTGTCATTCGAGAGTTAGAAGTCGACGGCAAAACATTGATTACGACACTTTCCTGTCCCCATTCAACTCCCAAAGAAGCGCTAAAAAGCTTGTACAAATCCCGCTGGCAGGTGGAATTGGACCTTCGCAACATTAAAACCACGTTGGGTATGGATACGTTGAGTTGTAAGACTCCGCAGATGGGTGAAAAAGAAATGTGGGTTTATCTGCTGGCTTATAATCTGATTCGTTTGGTGATGGCTCAATCGGCATTAATGGCTGATGTACTGCCTCGCGCTTTAAGTTTCAAACATACTCTCCAACTTTGGGTGGGTTGGCGTACGGCTCCAATAACATCAGATAATCAAGCATCTATCTCAGGTATTCTGATTTTGGTAGCTGAACAAACTGTTGGTAACAGGCCTGGACGAATCGAGCCTCGCTGTATTAAGCGCCGACCTAAACCCTATCATTTGTTAACAAAACCAAGAGCCGAAGCAAGGGAAGAGATTAAAAAATATGGGCATCCAAAAAAAGTAAAATAACTAAAGAACTAGGGCTTACAACACAGATAATCATCATAAAGCGCTTAAGTCAGTGCCATTCTCGCCATACCCCATTTTTTTAAGCAAAATCAAAATTATCTTTTCAAACGCATACGGATCAACCTCCTTAAGCTTTGAAAGCAGCCCATCTTTTACTTCTCGCTCGATCTTCTCAAACCCAGAATCAATTAAATCCTGTGGGCTTGCATTTACTACGATTGTTTGATCTGATGCAGACTTACTTTCGGGTTCATAAAAAGTAATAACATTCGATTGAATTTCATTGATAGATAGATTTTCTAACTTGGTAGATTTCCCCTTATCTGTGATCTGGACATAGCCACGTTGTGGATAGTGAACTAACCCTCCTTTCTTCAGATAGGACTTTCCCCAATTAATTCGATTTTCAATTAAACGATCTCCACTTTTGGTACACACCTCCAGCAGATCCTGTGGTAAGTTAGAATAAAATCGATCCTCTACAAGCCGAACCAAATCACGAGCCTTGATGATTTCACCATCTTTCAGCACTTCTAAAATTGGTAGAAAGGTTTCATTAAACTTAGGCAATTCCATTAACTTTCCGTTCTTGCAGTTTGATTAGTAAAATTAAATCCATAGGGTCTATGGTCAAGAAATCTTTGATTAAAAGTCAAAGTAAGTGCCTTTTTCCCGCTCTGTCTTAGCTTCATTTCTGTAACTGGTGAGCAAGTCTTTTAATGCTGACATAATTCCATGTAGGGTTCAAATGTTGGCGGGATTCCAAAACTGCCAAACTTTACCATAGTTGACTGATATTTTTTACCCCCCTTTTCCCAACCTTTACCCTATTGCCAACTCCGGCAATGCAGGACACGCGAAAACACTGACCATAACATTACCAGCCTGATCTTAATTTTTGCAGTCACAAAATGATTATGACGCGTTAATTTTCTGTTGCGTTTCTGGTGTTGCCTTTGCGGTCATAATGCCAAGGTAAGCAGCACAGTTAGCTGCCCGATCTGCCAACCATTGGTCAACCTCCGACTCAAGGAATCCTACTGTCCTAATTGATAGTTTGATGGGTTTTGGGAATTCCCCACGGCTCAAAAGTGAATATATTGTGCTTCTGCTTAAGCCAGTTTTTTTGCTGGTTTGGGGTATTCTTAAGATAGTATTGCTTGACATGATATTCCTTAATATCTGGTCGCCATTTCGGCAATGAATCTTTGTCCAGCAATGTTTGAATTTGTTCAGTAATGTATTGCTTTGCGCGCAACGTTAGGTTAAGCTTACAAAGCTTGTAAAATAATTCAAAAAAAGCACGTTCAAATATTCAAACCGAAACTACGGTTTAGTGTTAGCAGTATTTCTTATGCCGTCGCCAAACAAAGTAAGACTTACTGCATCATTTTCTTTCATATTTATCAACGTTCTAAGCTATTTAACAATGTTTAGGAAGATTGATTGCTGTAACATAGCATATTCATTGCGTTTTATTAAAAATTTCAGAACAAATATAGAATTTATATTCATATTAAAAATTGAATTTCATGTATATCAATAAGTTAGTTTCAAAAGGTTTCTACCCTTTCACGCTATTTTTGCCATTTAACTTTAATAACTAAAGCTAAGGTATTTGTGTTAGCTTGATCTTCTAAACGGTATTACTTGCGCCCCGGCTTTCAAGCCATCCAAATAATCAGCCCAAGACTGCATCATTTTATGACGCTCAGGCAGATGAGCAGTTCTGTTATAAGCCCTGCCGTTTGGGTCTTTAACCATATGGGCTAATTGATGTTCGATAAAATCCGGCCTAAAGTTTAAAACTTCATCTAGGATAGTTCTGGCCATTGCCCTAAAACCGTGAGCTGTCATCAAATCTTTACCATAACCAAGCCGTTTTAAGGCTGCATTCAAGGTATTTTCAGACATACACCTATCACCTTTAGGTGTTCGTTCCGATGGAAAGGCATAACAGTCGTGACCAGTCAGAGGTTTAAGTTCAGTAAGTATTTCCACGGCCTGACGCGACAATGGCACAATATGCTGAACTTCGGTTTTTGTCACAAAATAGAGCCATTCCTTAGCATCTAAATCAACGTCCACCCATTGCATGGCGCGTAATTCGCCCGGACGGACAAAAACCAAAGGTGCAAGCTTTAAGGCGCATACAGATGGAAAATTGCCTTGATAAGTGTCAATAGCTCTTAAAAGCTCGGCTACTTGTTTGGGTTCTGTAATAGCGGCAAAGTGTTCGCCTTTAGCCGGTGGCAAAGCTCCACGCAAATTAGAGGTAATGTCTCTATTCGCCCGCCCGGTGGCAACAGCATAACGGAAAACCTGTCCGCAAATTTGCAATGTCCTATGCGCTGTTTCAATGGTGCCTCTATCCTCTATCCTACGCAGACAATCCAGAATATCTTTAGGTTGAATGTCGGCAATTGGCTTACTGCCCAACCAGGGGAAAATATTCCGCTCCAACATCCGTTTGGAACGATTGTTTTTTTCTGCCCAAGTTTCAACTTTCTTTTGCCCCCATTCACGGGCAATCACTTCAAAACTGTTTGCTAAATTTTCGGTCTTTGAGGATTTAACGGCTTTTCTATTCTCACCAGGGTCTACACCATCGGCAATTTGCTTTCTGGCTTGGTCTCTTTTATCTCTGGCTTGTTTTAGGCCGGTATCGGGGTAAGTGCCCATTGATAACGTTTTACGCTTACCGTCAAAACGGTAGTCAAATCGCCACCACTTACCGCCATTGACGGTAACAAGCAAATATAAACCTTTTTCATCAGGCAGCTTGAAAGGTTTGTCAGCTTTGGGTTTGGCGTTCTTAATTGCGGTATCAGATAAAGCCATGACGGTAACTCCAAATGACGGTAACAGGGTTACCGCTAAAGTTACCGTCAAATGTGACGGTATGCCAATACATTTTATTGTACTTCTTTGAACTACCAGATAGCTACAAAGCTATATGAAACAAAGAATTTTGAACTAGATTGAATCTTAAAAAATTCTTTAATGGAGGCTGCGATCGGAATCGAACCGATGTATACGGCTTTGCAGGCCGCTGCATAACCATTTTGCTACGCAGCCTTTTGATAAATAAAAAAGCCGCGATACTACGCGGCTTTTTTAAATTCTTGGAGCGGGAAACGAGACTCGAACTCGCGACCCCAACCTTGGCAAGGTTGTGCTCTACCAACTGAGCTATTCCCGCATTGCGATTGATCTGCGCATTATAGCGAAAATTCCGGCTCTGTCAATAATTATTGCAGATTTATTGCCAGCGCCCAGCCTTTTTTGCCTTCGCACTCGCCTTTTAACATTTCAACTTCAACAAACACATCTTTCTTGCCATACGCGTCTTGAGATTGAACCACTTTGACAGGCGTACCTTGAATAATATGCTTGCAGCCGCCTTCGCGATCATTTTCTTCGGTATCGTCGTATGCAGCCATTGAACCCGGCACAGCAACTAAACGAATAGTCGCATTAGGGTCATGGGCATTTGCCGCTTTTAATACATAGCTATCGCCAATAACTACCGGTTTGGATTGATGAACTGGTAATTTAGCATCGGAACCGCCACCAAATATCAGATATAGCAATAACACGCTTACGGCGCCAACGGAACCATAAAAGACTTTTGGGTTGGATTCTCTTTGCGCCAAAAAGGTGTTTAGAAAACCAGCTGCAGCATTTTTTGCTGAATTTGCTGCGTCCGAGGCAGATTGGGCTTTAGTTTCCGGTTGTGCAGCCCCTGTTTCGGTAGCTGATGCATCGTTTTCGGTATTGTTTTCAGTAGTCATACAATCAGTCCTCTCAAAAAGTAATTATTATTATGATGTTATGATTTAGTAATGTTCTAAAATTAAGAAACAATTTTCTTGCCTGTTGCAAGATCAAGAACTTGTGGCTTAGTTTAACGACATTGCAGGTAAAGTTACCATGCTGAACAAACTTTTCAAGTATTCATTTTACAGATATTTTTTCAAGACTGTTAAAATCATTGTTGTGAGTTAGCATTTTCTATCCGTTTAATGTGGACAACTTTAATTTATTTCAATTTGATTCGGCATTTACAGGCTTAACTTTTCTGTGACTCTGAGCTTTTCCGGCAATGTTAAATTTTTTACTGCAGTGTTTGCGCTAATTACAGATGTCTGATATTTATCGGCACGGTCACAGCACCAATTTAATCGGAATTGCAACCGACTGTATTGCCAATCATTTATTCAATCAGTATCCTCAAGCCTTGCATATCGCCGGAACGCGCGAGTCTGCGCCCGGTTTGTTTGAGCATTTGCATAAACAAACCGGGCGCGAAAGTTGCGGGCGGGTTTTTCAAGAATATATGTGCGACGTGTTCGGAATGGACTGTGAAACAAAATTTGACACTACTTCTAGTGGAAGACACCGTTATAGAAATAGTTATCTTAAATTGATTCAGGATTGGGGGCTGGATTCCAACAGCGCTCAAGCCGCCGTATTAAAAGGCTGGGTTGAAAGCCGTTTCGGCTTGTTCCCGACTTATCATAAGCAACGGATTAACAGCTTTATGAATAAGGAATGGATAAATTATATTGAAGAAAAAATGCATAGCCGTTATCACAATAATTGCATTTATATGCAACTTGATCTGCTTTATGAGTATTGTCAATGGGTTATAGAACAATATCGGTTTCCGGCCCAAACCCATAAAACTTTATATCGTGGCGTCAGTAATATGAATAGCGACTTGGTTATTAAAAATGAAGACAAACAGTACAAAATTGTGCGCTTTAATAATCTGGTGTCTTTTACTGACCGAAGAAGTATCGCCAGCGAATTTGGCTCCTATATTTTGGAAGTTGAGGCGCCTATGGTGAAACTGGTTTTTTTTAATGATCTGTTGCCGCACCATGCCTTGCATGGGGAGGC
>CAVUMJ010000052.1:0-15217 GCA_963741375.1 uncultured Pseudomonadota bacterium | reverse complement strand
TTTCTAGGTTAATCTGTTTCAAATATATCCATTTGCCGGATGTGATGATAATCTTTGGCTTGCAAGCTGGAAAGCGTTACGCCCAGCAATCTGACTTTTCTTTTGCCTAAATCGGCTTCTTTAAGTAAATCAGCAATTAACAAGTGTATTTCCGGACAATTTGAAATGGGGTTAAGTAAAGTTCGGCCACGGGTAATTTGCACAAAGTTCTGAAATTTAATCTTAATGGTAAGCGTAAAAGCTTGAAGATTTCTAAACGATAGCTTGAAAAGAAGTTGTTGTAAAAGTAATTGTAAATACTGGGTAATGATAAGCGGGTCATTAATATCTTCCTGGAAAGTTGTTTCCATTCCAAAGGATTTTCTGGTGCGTAAACCATTAACGGAGCGCTGGTCATGGCCGCGAGCCATTTCGAAAAAGAACTGGGCGGATTTGCCGAATTCCTGTTGCAGGATATGTAACGGTACTTGTTTTAAATCCTTGCCGGTGTATATGCCCAGCTGATGCATGCGCTTTTCCGTGCTTGGCCCTACGCCGTGAAATTGACCAATTGCTAAACTTTCTACAAATTTGGCTCCTTGATTTGGCTTTATCAGATACAAACCGTTGGGCTTATCAATATCGGAAGCTATTTTAGCCAGAAATTTGTTATAGGAAATACCGGCTGAAGCAATTAATTGGGTTTGCTGATAAATTTCCTGCTTTAACTGTTTGGCTAGCAAAGTTGCCGAGCCTTGATAAAAGTTAGTGCAAGTCACATCAAGATAGGCTTCGTCCAATGCAACCGGTTCGAAAATCTCACAATAGCGGCTGAAGATATGACGAATGATTTCCGATGTCTCTTGATACACTGAAAAGCGCGGCTTGACAAAAATAGCTTGCGGGCAAAGCCGATATGCATAAGCTGACGGCATCGCTGAGCGAATTCCAAATTGTCTGGCTTCATAGCTACAGGTAGCCACTACACCTCTGGATTCAGGCTGGCCGCCGACTATAATAGGCTTGTTGCGATAATCGGAGTTATCTCGTTGCTCTATTGCTGCAAAAAATGCATCCATATCAATGTGGATGATTTTTCGAAGCAAGTTCGGCATAACTAAAGCTTGGGAAGCTGTTCTACCTGCTGTTCAGCTTCAGTTTGCCATTTTGAGAATGGGAAGGGTAACTGATCTTGATTAAAGGTTAAAAACAATAGGATTTGATAATGATAAGCAGAAAGGTTACGGCCAAACTCCAATAAAATGGGATTGGCTTTGCCCAGTAATAATATGGTTGCCGTCTGTAGAAATATGACCAGCCATAATACCAATTTAACCAAGCTGTCAATCAGAGCGTAGATCAACATGAATACAATACGCTTCCAGGTTTCCAGCCGTTTGAGATTGTCGTTCATCTGGGTATGCACTTGTTTAACCTCTATTCATGACATCCCGTAAATCCAGCGCCGCCGCATTGGCACGGGCAATATAGTTAGCCATCGCCAATGAATAATTGGCAAATAATCCAAAGCCGTCACCATTTAAAACGACCGGACTCAAGGTTGGAGTTAAAGCGTTTTCCAAAGCCTGAATCATATTATCAAGAGTATTCATCGCTCTCTTGTCCAGCAAAATATCGGAGAAATCGTGTTTGATGGCCTTAAGGATATGCAACAACGCCCAGCATGACCCGCGTGCCTCGTAAAATACGTTATCTATTTCCATCCAGGGGGTTTGACCAATAGTCGGCATATTGATGTCAAGAGGATTGGATGGGTCACCATGAGTCGCCCCGGAAAATTTATCGGTACTAGCAGCCAGACGTGTCGATAAACCGCCCAAACGCTTAATCACGACCTCAGTATATTGCCATAAATTATCTGCGCGGGAGTGAAATTGTGCAGCTTTTGAGGTGGCTGACGGATTCTGCAAACGCCCCATGTAAGCATGCAAGGCTTCTATGCCCTTTACGTATTCCGATTCAGTGGAAGGCAAAGCCCAGGAATTTGGCTCGTAGTAAAAGCTGGGTTCCGCTTTTGCCAAATCAGGATCTTCTGCAGATTGCGATTGATCGCGGGCAAAATGATTACGCAGAGCGGTCGTTCCATCCCTAAGCATGACCAGCGCGCCGTATTCAAAGCTCTGAATGTTATCGCAAAACAGCCCGGGAGGCGCCACGTCGTTTGAAAGGTATCCGCCAGGTTTGTAAAGAATCACATCGGCAATATGCGCCAAGGTACTGGCATAAACATAACCAATTGGCATCTGATCGGTATGCGTGGCGTTCATGCGTTCAATTGCCACATCCTGAACGTTAAATTGTTCGGGTTCTTGGCTCCACCATTCGCCCAAAATCAGCAATAAGACAACAATAAAGACCACTCCTGTACCAAATCCCCATAATTTTCCTTTAGACTTTGGGTCTTCAAATTCGTTTATGTTGTCAGACATGTGTTACGTATCCAGATGAGAATAAAAAGTTCGAATCGACTCTGTGCGACCATGTTACCATGTAATGTAATACCTGGCTTGCTTTAAGACATTTTGATGAAGACATGTCAAAAAATAACTTGGAAAAAATCTTCACCATTATTGATACAGTCCTTTACAATTTTGCATCTTATGCTGAATGGTTTGTTACATCTAAATGAACAAAGATTCATGGATCGGAATTCCCTGTATTTTTCAATCAAATAGTTATGTGAACAATAGACTGAAATGTATATATTTTCTCTCATGTCCCGGCATTAGTGCAATTGTCTGTTACTGGTAACAGATGGCTCAGAGAAAAAAGATGGCGGCATTTGTACAAAAAAACCGGTTTTATCTAAGCTTTTCATGACTTTGTCAACATCTTCCCTGGCAAGTTTTCGCTCCGGGTTTAACTCCAATTCCATTACAAATTCCAATTTACCTAATTTTTCCAGCAGTTCTTTGGGTACTAAAGAAAAATCATCTCTTTTGTTTACATAAAGATATAACTCAACTTTTCTTAAGCTTTTATAGATAAAACATTGCATAATCGTTCTTATTGATAGTTAGGCTGTTAATTTTAACTTTTTTTTATTTAGAATTTTCAGTATTGTTGCAGTTTTATTCGCCAAATCGGTATGACAAACAAATCCTTTGATCCGGAGTTTTTCTTTAGAATTGCCTGCTCTTTTGAAAGTTCACTGGTGATTGTGGCATTAATATTTGGCTGGTTCGCCGATATCAACCCTTTTGCCAGTTTGCATTTTTCAGAAGATGAATTGGCGGAAGGGATAATTGCAACGCTTCCATTAATCTTGCTTTTCTATTTAATTCAGCAACTGCCTTTTCCTGCAATCAAGAAGATTAGAGAGCTGTTGATATCAACTTTAGGCCCCAGTCTAAACAAGCAACATTGGACAGATTTACTGATACTTGCCGTTGTTATCGGATTTTCCGAGGAAGTTCTGTTCCGCGGCTTTTTGCAACCGTGGCTGGAAAACACATGGAATCCGGTTACCGGATTAGTGATCAGCAATCTGTTTTTTGCGCTGGTCCATGCAGTTACTCCCTTATACGCATTCCTGGCTTTTTTAATTGGTCTGTATTTAGGTATATTTCTGGAAATTGAAGGTGAGCCCAAACTCCTTATCCCAATTATCATTCATTCCCTTTACGATTATATTGCCTTTCTAATCGTTCTGCGCAATTATCGTAGTTATCTTTAACTGCTTGATTTTATACCAATGTCTCGAACTTACAATCATACAGATCTTATCCCTCACTGGCTATTATGCGGATTGCTGGTTTTGCTTATCATTGCCTATATCGTTATCTGTCATGTTTGGGGAAACCAATTGCATATTGATTTTGAAGAATCCAATAGAATATTACTCCGCAGCATTTTATATAGCGTAACCATCATATTATTCCCGGTTGTCAAGCTATTACGCCATATTATGTTAAGGCTAAATCAGACAATGCCCGGAAATATGCCTGCAGATAAAAGATATCTGTTGACCGTAGTGGTCACTTTATTATTAATCGAAAGTGTTGGGAGTTTCGGTTTTTTGATGATAATTTTTGGGGATAGTTTCAATACTTTGTATATTTTTTCATTGTTGGCGGCTTTAGGGATTTTTTTATATAGGCCAAAATTTAGCGAATATCTATCAATTTGTCATGCCCTCGACAGAAATTCGATCAGCTAAATCAATTTCATTTGCTTTCGCCATTCTAGGAGAGGCAGATAAGCTGTACAATGTTCTGCTCATTAAAGATTAGCCTTAGGTGTGATCATGCAAATCATTCAAGAAGCACTCACGTTTGATGATGTTTTATTAGTACCCGCTCATTCAACCATGTTGCCGAGAGATGTTGAACTTAAAACTCAATTAACCAGAACAATTACGTTAAATATTCCTTTGGTGTCTGCGGCAATGGATACTGTCACCGAAGCCCGGTTGGCAATTGCTATCGCTCAGGAAGGCGGGATAGGGATTATCCATAAAAATATGACTGTGGAACAACAAGTAAGAGAAGTGCTTCGCGTTAAAAAATATGAAAGCGGTATTATCAAAGATCCAATTACGGTATCTCCAAACGTGACTGTTAGAGAGGTAATGGAACTGACTCGGGCGAAAAATATTTCAGGGGTGCCGGTGGTTAACGGAGAGGAACTAGTTGGTATCGTCACAAGCCGGGATCTGCGTTTTGAAACCCGCTTGGATGAATGTATCAGCTCCATCATGACACCTAAAGAGCGTTTAATAACCATCAATGAATTCGCAAGCCATAAAGATGCTATTGCTTTGTTGCATCAACATCGGATAGAAAAAGTACTGGTGGTCAATAACGACTTTTTGTTGCGCGGCATGATTACCGTTAAAGATATTCAGAAAGCCAAAGATAATCCGCTTGCCAGTAAAGATGAGTTGGAACGATTAAGGGTTGGCGCAGCAGTTGGCACCGGAGCAGGAACTGACGATAGAGTGGATGCTTTGGTTAGCGCCGGGGTTGACGTAATCATTGTTGACACTGCCCATGGACATTCACAAGGTGTTCTGGATAGAGTACATTGGGTTAAACAAAACTACCCTCAAGTTCAAGTTATCGGAGGAAATATTGCGACAGCTTCTGCAGCCAAAGCCTTGGTTGAAGCAGGTGCTGACGGGGTAAAAGTAGGCATAGGCCCCGGTTCGATTTGTACGACCCGTATCGTAGCCGGCGTCGGTGTTCCGCAAATCTCTGCGGTCAGTAATGTTGCTGCAGCTTTAAAAGGCAGCGGGGTGCCATTGATAGCTGATGGCGGAATCCGTTATTCCGGCGATGTTGCTAAGGCGCTAGCCGCGGGCGCTCATTCCGTTATGCTGGGTGGACTTTTTGCCGGAACTGAAGAAGCTCCGGGTGAAGTGGAATTATTCCAGGGCCGTTCTTATAAATCATACCGTGGCATGGGTTCACTTGGCGCAATGTCTCAACAACAAGGTTCCAGTGACAGATATTTTCAAGAAGAGACTGATCAAGTCGAAAAATTAGTACCGGAAGGCATTGAGGGCCGGGTGCCTTATAAAGGCAGTGTGGTGGCAATCATTCACCAGTTATTAGGCGGTATTCGTTCCAGCATGGGTTACACCGGCAATGAAACTATTGCCGAAATGCATGAAAATGCACAATTTGTCAGGGTCACCAATGCAGGCATGAGAGAAAGCCATGTGCACGATGTTACTATCACCAAAGAAGCGCCTAATTATCATTTGAATTAATTTGAATATCTATACCTTGAAGCCCGTTATTTGGATTAGAGCTTAGGGGTTTAAGATTCATGAAGAAAATCCAGGCTGCAGCAACTATGGAATCTTCAATTTCCTGTAATCTTTGCAATAATAACGAGGTTTCCGTCCTTTCTAATCGTAATAAGAATAATACTGAACTGCGTACGGTTATTTGCAAACATTGTGGTTTGGTCTGGAGCGATCCGTTCCCATTCAATCCCCGGCAATTCTATGAGAATGACTACCGCATTAAGTATAAGAATACTTATTTGCCAAAATCCAAGCATATATTCCGTGCCGGAAACACTGCTTTAAGCAGGCGCCAAAAAATTAAAAGTCTGTTGACTACGCCGCAAAAAGTGCTGGATGTAGGTAGTGGCGGCGGTGAATTTGCTTATTTGCTAAAGTCTTTAGGACACGAACTTTACGGAATTGAGCCAAATAAATATTATGCAGAATTTTCGGCTGCCGAATATGATTTGAATCTGACAACAGGATTTATTCAAGATGCTCCATTTAGCAATGATAGCTTTAGTCTCATCACCTTATGGCATGTTCTGGAGCATACTGAGGATCCTTTTTCGGTATTGCTAAAATTATGCGGTTTATTAAAAGCCAATGGAGTGCTGGTAGTAGAAGTGCCAAATATTGAAGCAGTTTGTCAATCTCCAAAAAACACTTTCCATGAAGCGCATTTATTCAATTTTAATCTGGAAACACTGACTAAATTAGGTGAAAAAGCCGGATTGAGGGTTGACGATAAATTTTTTTCTGATGATTTTGGCAATATCACAATTTTTTTTAAACACGCTGATCCGGATACTTTAAAAAGTGAAGATTGGACAATTTCCAATAATGCTGAACGCATTACCACGCTTGTTAACAGTCATACCAACTGCAAGCATTTTTTGAGTATTACACCATATAAACGTTTTTTAAATCGTATTTGCCGAACACTATTTGAAGCTTTCTCGGTATCAGGACAAATCGGAAACAAAAGTCTGCTTGATAGACTTTACAAAGTATCATGCCTACTTCCCAAGCCGGACTTAGACTAAACATTTCCAGACATCCCAAAACTATCTTTTACTGATTGTGTTTGTATAGGTTTTTTTCAGCATAAAATGCTAGCATAAATAATTTATCAGGCTAATTCATCTTTCATTATTAAAGGCTTACTAGTGACAAATCTTCATTCTTCCAGCATCCATTCCGATAAAATCCTGATCCTTGATTTTGGTTCGCAATATACACAGCTGATTGCCCGCCGCATCCGGGAAATTGGCGTCTATTGTGAAATTTTTTCATGCGATTCTGATGATAAGGATATTGAGAAATTTGCAGCAAACGGCATTATCCTCTCAGGTGGGCCGGAAACCGTCACCAGCAATAATACTCCGCGCGCACCACAGCTGATATTTAATCTGAATGTCCCGGTTCTGGGTATTTGCTATGGCATGCAAACCATGGCTGAACAGTTGGGCGGCAGGGTTGAATCTTCCAGTCACCGGGAGTTTGGCTATGCGCAAATCAGAGCCAGAGGCCACTCCAAACTATTAGTAAATATCGAAGATCATGTCTCCCCTGAAGGTTTTGGTTTGCTTGACGTCTGGATGAGTCACGGCGACCGGGTAGTCGAACTGCCTGCCGGTTTTAAACTAACCGCCAGCTCAGAAGGCGCACCGATTGCAGGAATGGCCGATGAAGTTAAAAACTTTTATGGCCTGCAGTTTCATCCGGAAGTGACGCATAGCAAACAAGGCGGGCGTATTCTTAGCAGATTTGTACTGGAAATTTGCGGTTGTCAGGCATTATGGACCGCTAGCAATATTATTGAAGAGAGCATAACCGCTATCAGAGAAAAAGTGGGAACGGAACAAGTCATCCTCGGCTTGTCCGGCGGAGTGGATTCTTCAGTTGTTGCAGCCTTGCTCCACAAAGCCATTGGCAGCCAGCTTACTTGTGTTTTTGTAGATACCGGCTTACTACGCTTACATGAAGGTGATCAGGTGATGGCCATGTTTGCCCAACATTTGGGCATTAAAGTGATTAGGGTCAATGCTGAACAACGTTATATGGACAGCCTGGCAGGCATCAATGACCCTGAGCAAAAACGTAAAATAATAGGCAATCTGTTTATTAACATTTTTGATGAAGAAGCGGCAAGGCTAACAGATGCCCGCTGGTTAGCACAAGGCACTATTTATCCGGATGTCGTTGAATCCGCCGGTTCAAAAAGCGGCAAAGCCCATCTTATCAAATCTCATCACAACGTTGGCGGTCTGCCAAAAAATATGACTTTAAAATTGTTGGAACCGTTGCGCGAGCTTTTCAAGGATGAAGTTCGCAAGCTCGGTTTAGAGCTAGGTTTGCCGGTCGATATGATTTTCCGTCATCCTTTCCCCGGCCCTGGTCTTGGCGTACGAATTTTGGGAGAAGTGAAAAAACAATATGCCGATTTACTGCGCTTGGCTGATGCTATTTTTATTGAAGAATTATACAGACACGACCTTTATGATAAAGTCAGTCAGGCATTTGCGGTTTTCCTGCCAATCAAATCTGTTGGTGTCATGGGCGATGGCAGACGCTATGATTATGTTATTGCCATCAGAGCTGTAGAAACCATAGATTTTATGACGGCAAGATGGGCGCATTTGCCCTATGATTTTCTGGATTTAATTTCCAGACGAATCATTAATGAAGTGCCCGGCATTTCCAGGGTGACTTACGATATTTCCGGGAAGCCGCCAGCAACCATAGAGTGGGAATAACTTGCAAAAATCCAAGGTCACACTGTTAAGCGCCGCTAGGAGGCTTTCGTTCGCTACGGTTCCTATTCTCGGACAGCCGCCTCGTAAGCCTGTTCCGGCGTTGCCAGACAAAATCTGAATTATTAGGCATGTCACCGGAACGTTTTCAGCAATTACTCTTAGACTGGTTTGACCGGCATGGCCGTAAGGATTTGCCTTGGCAGAAATCCGTTACACCTTACAGTGTATGGGTTTCGGAAATCATGTTACAGCAAACTCAAGTCAATAGCGTCATACCTTATTATAATAAGTTTATGTTGCGTTTTCCTGACGTTCAGGCTTTGGCCGATGCTGAACTGGATGAGGTCCTGCAATATTGGTCAGGCCTGGGTTACTACGCCAGAGCCAGAAACTTGCATAAAGCCGCCCAACAGCTTGCCGCTAAAGGCGGTGAATTTCCGGATTCAGTTGTAGAGATGATTTCTTTGTCAGGCATAGGCCGCTCAACTGCAGGGGCCATTCTCAGTATTGCCTGTTCACAAAGCCAGCCAATTTTGGATGGCAATGTTAAACGGGTTTTGTCACGTTTTCAGGCCATCCGCGGTTGGGTTGGAGATAAAACCGTCACCGATAAGCTTTGGCAAATTAGTCAGAATTATACTGCCGGACACAGAACGGCCGCTTATACCCAGGCGATAATGGATTTAGGCGCAACCCTGTGCACCCGTTCAAAGCCGAATTGTGAAATTTGTCCATTAGCCTCAGGCTGTCAGGCCTTGAAAAACGATTTGGTTCAGCTATTGCCTGAAGCCAGGCCGCGTAAAAAATTGCCTAAAAAATCACTTTATTTTTTAATTTTGCAAAATAATGCCGGGCAAATTCTATTAGAAAAACGCCCTCCTACCGGCATATGGGGCGGATTGTGGAGTTTGCCGGAATTTACGGATTATCCAAGTTTGCAGGAATGGATAGCCAAGCATAACTGGGTTACCGGCAGTTGTGAAATACTGCCTTCCCGCCGGCATCTGTTTACGCATTATCAACTTGATTACACGCCTGTGTGTGTTACCTTAAAAAACCACATGGATAATGTGATGGAAGCAAATAGCAGGCTTTGGTATAAACACCCGGAAATTTTTAAAGTTGGTTTGCCAACACCTATCAAACAGCTATTACAACATTTAATTTTAGAGGCGGAAGATGAGTAGAATTGTAAAATGTGTCAAATTGGGCATAGAAGCGGAAGGACTGGATTCTCCGCCGTTTCCAGGCGTCAATGGTCAACGCATATTCGAAAATATATCTAAACAAGCCTGGAAAGAATGGCTGTCCATGCAGACTATGATCATAAACGAAAGGCGTTTAGCCAGTTTCGAGCCTGAAACCAAGAAAATATTGGAAGCAGAGCGGGAAAAGTTTTTATTTTCCGGCGGTTTTCAAACCCCTGAGGGTTACGTTCCTAAAAAAGATTGAGTGCTGCAACTTTGTACAAGAAACACTGAAGTTCTTTCAATCTCTCCAGCTTTACAGAAGTATTCGCAACATCGTTTGCCTGGTCTTGAATTTTTGTATTGTGATCCTTGGATAAAGTTGTTATTGGCGCAAAATTATGGTTAGTGAGGTTTATACGTCACTGGCCTTTATATTGCTGCCGAATGTAATACGCATATGAAAGAACGTTGTAGTTTAGCTTCAAACTCTTACACCTCAACCAACGACACACTGATTCCGGCCACTTTGCTTGGCTTTGTATAATGCCTGATCCGCTCTTTCGAACAGAGTTTCATGAGTATCACCTGTTATGATCTGGCTGATGCCGCCGGACAAAGTAATAGATATTACATCGCCTGAGGCTCTGAAACTGGCTTTTTCCACGCTTGCTCGCAGTTTTTCCGCCACGCTCAAAGCTTTTTCGACATCGGTATCAGGTAATAACATTACAAATTCTTCGCCGCCAAAACGCGCCACAAAGTCTGTTTTTCTGCATTGCTTCGCCAGTAATTGCGCAATTACTTTTAAAGCCTTGTCTCCGGATTTGTGACCATAGTTATCATTAATTTTCTTAAAAAAATCGATATCCCAAACTATCATGGTCAAGGGGGCGCCATGTCTTTGCCAGCGCGCCATTTCTTCGTTTAACCTCTCTTCAAAAGCTAAACGATTGGGTAGCAGGGTAAGCGGATCACGCGTTGCGCTTAGCTCCGCCGCATTCAGTTTGGTTTTTAGTTCTTTTGATTCTGATTCAAGGCCTTGGACTTTTTGAGTCAAAACGTGCAACTCCTGCCTTAAATATTCCCTCTCAACCTGCTCTTGCAAGTTATGGGTTTGAATTTGCTGGCTGATGGTCGTTAAATGGCTATGCACTAATTGCTTTAAAGGCTCCAGTTGGGTTGCAACAGCTGTTTTATT
Source organism: uncultured Pseudomonadota bacterium (assembly GCA_963741375.1). Lineage (GTDB taxonomy): Bacteria > Pseudomonadota > Gammaproteobacteria > Methylococcales > Methylomonadaceae > Methylomonas. The sequence goes on along the minus strand of CAVUMJ010000052.1, from coordinate 4,336 downwards.
TGTTAAATCAACCATTTGTTCTGAAACCGTCTCATCTAACAGATTACGCTTTTTAATGGCTTTTTCCGTGGCCACATTAATGCCGGTTAGTTTGACGGCCAACTCAGATAATTGATCAGTCAGCGTGGACAAAAAAACAGCCATTTCCTGCTGCTCAGTGGTCAGAAATTGCTTTACCTCTATTAACAAAGAAATCGTATCGTCAAGATACTGCCCGAGTAATTGGGAGTTATTGTCGTCTTGTAGACGTATTTTGATTCGCTCAACTGTTTCTGAAAAACTTTCCGGAATTTCGGCGTGTTCCAATAAGCGTATCAGCTGAACGCGGATATTTTGATAGTCAATATCAGATAAATCGTTAGCAAATTCGATAGCAGGCTGATTTTTATCTTCTAACAATTCCACAAGGGAAATAAACAATCCTTGTTCATTGTTGAATTGCTTACGATCAAACTTTTCTTGGATAGTTTGTAATTGAGTTTGATGCTCAGGATAGCGATTGTAAAGAAACTCAAATAGCAAACCGGCATTAGCCTGATGATTGCCATTATCATCTTCCAAAATAACTAAAGCGTTGGAAAACTTTGTTAGTTCTTTTTGCAGTTGATGGCTTTGCAGTCCGCTTCTTAATAACGTTTTAATGTTGTCAAGATGTGGATCTAATTCTTTGTTTAGACCCTTAATGGCAAGAGCAAAACGAATGATTGTTTTACAAAGCAGTTCTTCATTGGATTTATACTCTTTCTCCAACAGCTCTTGATTATCTAGCGATTTTAAATATTTATCCTTCCATTTTTCCGGACTTTCATCCTTATTTTTAAACAGAGCCATGGAGTCTTGATCCTCAAGAAAAATGATTAGAAATTATCCTGGAGACCGTAGATGGACGCACTCTCGGGTACGTAGCGGCCTCATCTGTCAGGTAAATAGTTGCCGGCATTGTTCTACCTTCGAGTCTCCAGTAAAGCGGTTATCCATATATGTAGTGTATGCAGATATGGTAAGAGCAAATATCTGCAAACTGGTTTCTAGAATTATAGACCACTGCAATTTTTTACTGAAATTTTGTCCGCATGAGCTAGAACATCCTTGTCCATTGAGAAAATGGATTATTTTTTCTCGGATTCTTTTTTAATCAATTGATTAGTTACTGCAAAAATATTGTCCTGTGTTTTGGCTGTAGAGCCTGAAACACGATATTTACCATTAATAATTAAAGCTGGAACACCGGTTATACCATAACGGGTTCCCATGGATTCAGCTTGGCGCAATTTCGCATCAACTGCAAAAGAGTTGTATGCGTTTCGAAAGTCTTCCTCTTTAATACCATGATCAACAAAAAACTTGAGCAATTCCTCTTCAGTTGCTAATTTTTGATTTTTATTTTGAATAGCATCAAAAAAATCTGCATGCAGTTTTTCCTGGACGCCAAGAGCTTCAGCAGTAAAAAAAGCTTTGGCATGCTTGGCCCACATGGGGTTAAAAACGGCGGGTTGGCGGATAAACTCAACATTGGCGGGTTTGGTTTTTAGCCAGGCAACAACTGAGGGTTCCAAATGATAACAGTGCGGACAACCATACCAAAAAAACTCTATGACTTCTATTTTATTCGGATTTTGTACAGGCTGAGCAGGTGACAGTGTTTCATAGCCTTCTTCAGCGTTTGCTAACATCGCAAAACAGAATAACCCTAAGGAAATGATTTTTTTTAACATTTAAAATACTCCATAATAAAATCCAAATCAAACTTTGTTCACGCGAAAGGCGGCTAGGTTATCAAAAAAACAGGCAATAGCCTATCACCACGATAATTTTAGATGTGGGTTCGAGAAAAATGAAATTTATTGCGGAAGTAAATTAAAGCTCAGTAATTGAATTCTAAGCATGCTGAAAAAATTGAAGTTGAAATGAATGTTTTGATGCCGTATGAAACGGCATCAAAGTATTAAAGAAATAACGAAAAATTACTATTATCAGGCTGCTACTGAAGCTAAACGGTATTCCAGCTTGGCGGCCACCATTGAATCATAGTGTCTTTGCAGGCAGGAATCGGTTGGACGAGGAAACAATTCAAGCTCGATTTCGTTTCGAAGCTGAGTAATGTAATGCCTTCTTAATACCGAATCTTCCGGAATGATCAGATTACTCTTGTCAGCCCTGGAAAGCTCCCCGCCTTTGTTTTTAGATTCAAACATGGAAAACTTTTTCTTCGACAAAAATAAATAAGCCACAAAAAGAACTACCATTAACAATAAAACTTCATCCATATCAACTCCCAATTAATCAACAAAAAGACAACATCAGAAAGCTTGGCAATAATCTGGTCAACAATGATGCCGGGAACAGCTATTGCATCGGCTTGCTGTTAAAGTGTGATACCTGTCTTAAGTATCGAGATATCAATAAGCAAAAATCGAGCCATAATATAAAAAGCTAAATTTTAAAGCTTAAAAATTTTGAGGATTAAAACTAAGTGGATTTTATGACAAAAAATGTCTTAAATCTCACATTACTTGTAATGTAATTAACAAATTTCCATTTTCCGGCATTGATGTTTAAAAAATCGACTAGAATATTAATAGCGTTAATTGGCTATGGAAGATGAAAACCTACCGTATACTATCAAAACTGCTTAAATTGTTACCGTTGTTGCTCATTGCGATGCAACTTTCCGGTTGCGCCAGCAATGAAAAGCCTGCATTGTCCTTGCCGGCTGCTGCGGACGCGCCTGCCGTAAAAAATAAAGCGGTTAATGAAGCATTACAATTGCAGGGCCATCCCTATGTGTCAGGCGGAGAATCGCCTGATGAAGGTTTCGATTGCAGTGGTCTTATCTATTATGTTTATAAAAAACATGGGGTTAAGCTGCCAAGAGATACTTGGTCATTGGCGAACCAATTACCTTCCGTTCAGCTTGATCAACGCCAGCCGGGAGATTTGCTGTTCTTTACCATAGACAGCAAAACCTTTGCACATGTTGGCATTTATGTCGGTCAGGATAAGTTTGTACATGCCCCCAGTTCCCATACCGGCAAGGTCATGCAGTCTGATTTGAAACAACCTTATTGGCGGGAACGCTTTAGTGCGGTACGCAGACCATTGGCTCGCTTATCCACGTCTTTTAAAGAGATTAATAACGTCTGCTCAACAAATTGAATGGTTTATTTAAACCATTCAACAACCAATTCCATTTCCTGTCTGGTTTTTTTGCGCAAGGGCGGATCTTGGCGGTAACCAAACGCCACCAGATAAGCCACCCCCCATTGGCTGGTATTGACTGCCATTTCCTGCATTAAAACCTGCTCCAACTTTATCCTGTCAAATCCTTCGATTGGGCATGAATCTATGCCTATTAACGCCGCAACTGTCATCATATTCGCCAAGGGCAAATAGGTTTGCCTTGCCGCCCAATCATTCATGGCTCGTTCCGATTCCAACAAGGCGTAATCATCAGCCTGAAATTTTTCAATAATCGCTGTTCTGGTTAGGCAAATATCTTCAGGAAACTTCTGAATGTCACGCATGAAATGATAAATATATTCACTGTCGTAGCGCATAAAATAGCTTTTACGCAGCAAAGTCACAATGACATGACTCGCGCTGGGCAATTGATTTTGGCCTCCCCAGGTATGCTCTCTTAACTTTTCGCGTAATACCGGATTTTGAACTACTAGAAACTTCCAGGGCTCAAGCCCGAAGGAACTAGGTGACAGCCGCGCCACTTCAAGAATGAATTCAAAATCGCCGCTGCTAATCTTTCTGGCCGGATCAAATTGCTTACAAGCGTGTCTAAACCAAAAAGCGTCAAGAATTTTTTGTCTGATATTCATAAATTTAAAGACTATCGCCAACTTCTCTGTGATAAAACGGCCATTTTTTAACATGCAAATGTTTTCTAATAGGCGTTTTTATGACCGAAACGCAAAGCGCTATCGAAAATAAACACCACACAGCGCAGTATTCATTTGGATCATTAGTAGTAACGTCGGAAATCCAAGGACCTATCAGATAATGAAAAGCTACAAAACGGTAAGAGCCGTAGATAACAGGCATCACAAATGAAGCCAAAATGTAAGAAAATGCATGCAAACCCCAGTTAAAACCTAACAACCAACTGACCGGGTGAGACATCAGACCATTTAATTTCATTTTCCAGGCAATATGCCAATCGCCTGATACCGAACAAGTCTCGGCGCCGCAAAATCCTTCTACGCCTTCAATACAATTGCCGGCCCAGACAAAAGGATACATCTTAATCAACATTGCCAGACTACTGATGGCGCAAAGGGTATAAACAGCAATACGTAACTGAACGTTGAACAGACGCGTACATAAC
>CAVUMJ010000051.1:0-19165 GCA_963741375.1 uncultured Pseudomonadota bacterium | reverse complement strand
TACCGCAAAATCATCGGTAGAGCAACTGACTATACTCGGCGACTGATTGGCATCGGTAACTCTGCAGCCCAAATCGGCATAGGCGGAACCGGTTGCCGCAATTGCTGCGGTATGCCGCCCCTGATCTGCGCCGGTAAAAGTCACAGTCTGCGACGACACCGGGGTCCGGCTGGCGCAGGCCATAGCGCTAGGCCCTTTAACCAGCTCCAGTGTCACATTTTTACTGGCGGTATTCACATAATTGCTATCGATACTGCCGCTGGAAGTCAGCGCCACCACATCCAGATTAAAACCGGTTCCGGTCAGTTTGGTGTAGAGATCGCCGCCGGTTGCTCCTCCCACTTCCACACAGTTAAATGAGCCGGGCAGTACGCCGTTGATATAGGACGGACAAGTATGAGTTAGTTGATACAACGTCGCCACATCATCAGCTTCCAGAGGTCCGCCGTTATATATATAGACTTCGTCGATATAGCCCTGAAATGCGCTGTGATTGTTGCCGCTGTAACTGCTGCTGCCTATGTCTAGCGGATACGAGGCATAGCTTGTAATCGTTCCGGTTAAGGCCTGAGTGGCTTCCAGAACACCGTTGACATAAATATACAGATTAATGCCATCATAAACTCCGACAACGTGATACCAAGTATTCACCGCCGGTGAAGTCACGGAATTAACGGAAGCCAATCCGGAGCTGGTATTGACTGCAAACTGAAAATGGTTGTTATTTGAGCTGCCATTGCTGTGTTGCAGCCAAAACTGGCCGGAGTTTGGCCCACTACTGGAATTATTACTGACTATAACCGCGGCAGAATTACCAGAGGCAGGGCTGATTTGCCAGTTTACCCAGGCAGCCACGCTGACCGTATATTGTCCACCCAAACCTAAATTCACCGCACCGACGTTGACATATTGATCAGTCGCGCCTCCATTGAATACACCGTAAGCGCAGGTGCCTGTCGCGCCACTAATGGCTGGGTAGGTCCAGGCAGTATTAGCTACTCCGGAAGTTCCGGCGGCTGTTCCATTGTAACCGCTACCGGAGCTATCGATCACCTGACCGGATACGCCGCTCCAGCTTGCTTGGTCCATTTCGTATTCGGCAATGACAGTAGGATCGTCGTCGTTATCATTCAGAGTGATGGTCAAGGTCTTGGCAGAGGTATTTAAAGCCACTGACGAATCCGAGCTGGTGATGCTGGTAATCGTCAAAACAATGGTCTGGGGCGGTTCATATGAAGAATCGTTGACTATATTAAAATTAATGGATGTCGAGTCATTCTCTTCAGAACTGGCGGGATTAATGGTGACAGAGCCTGTGCTGGTCAAACTGGTCCGGCTTAAGGGCGCGGCGCCGGAAACGCTATAGTTAATGGTAATCGTACTCGCTGCCACCACATTTGAACTAATGTTTGCGGAATAGCTGGTGGTTTCGCCTTCGGTAATCGAATCGGTAGATTGATTGAAACCGACAAAATTAAAGTTTGCGACATTAATGATTGCGCTGCTGGAAGTAACGCTAGAACTAGAAAAACCGCTGCTTGGGGTAGTGATAGAGGCGGTAGTCATCAATGAGCCGACATTTTTGGGCGTACCGGTAATAGTCAAAGTGGCGCTGGCGTTGGCAGCCAGCGTACCGATATTCCAGAGTATGGAACTGCTGTTCTGGGTCACTGAACCCGAGGGCGAAAAGGACAAACCGCTGAAATTGGCGGCTGAGATATTGGTGTCGGTAACAGTAATGCTGCTGATCGAATTGCTGCAACTGAGATTGCTTACCGTGATCGTATACTGTATCTGGGTAGTTCCCACCAGAGGCGCACTGGCGTTGACACTGTTAGCGATCAGAATTTCGTTGCCGGAGCTGCAGGCATTAGAGTGGCCAATGGTATTGGAGGAAGTATTGGTGGCGGTTGCCGGCCAGGAGCCGCCATCCGGTTGCCTTGCTATATCGCCGTCTTGGTTGCTGCTGGAATTTGTTGAGACAGTTGTCAGCATTCCGAAACAGGAAGGCACAGTCTGTATCTGAGTGTTAATCGCTACGTAGTCGATGAAATTGCCGTTAGTGTCGACCAAAGCGATATCATCGTAACGTGAATTTTCATTCCTTAAAAACATCGAATGATTGCTGTTATAGATAAAACTGCCATTGGCGGTAAATCCTGAGGACAGATAATACCCCCCCTCTTTAGTAATGGTTCCGGAATGACTTTTGTAATAAACCACTAACTGCCAGGTTTGCCAAACCGATGCCGCGACATTGCCGGGATTGTATAATTCGATCTGGTTGGAAGTCGATGAATGGTCGCTGTCGCCAATGAAGAGTTCATTAATTTTCACCTGTCCCTTATATGGGGAACAGCCAACAGTTGCTTTGGCTGTTGAGGATATCAGCGCACAAAGTAAACCGAACAAGGTTACTATAAGACCAAGTTTTAGATTGTTCATGAAATATTACTTAGATGAGTAAACCTACATCAAAACCCTAATAGCGGTTGAAACTATTTCTATTGATTCAATCCCTGGCAGGCAGGACAAACATGCAAACCTTCTTCAGTGCGCCGCCAGCCATGCTTTTCCACCGCGCTTTCCAGGGAAGCTTCTATCCAGGCTCTGCCATCGCTGATTCTGCGGCCGGTACGCGCTCCTAAACGGGTTGAGCGGCGGTATTCTATGGCCCTGGTGGCCTGAGGGTTGCAGATATCGCAAAAAATAAAGGTTCTTATACTCATGGGTTAATTTAGTCTCATGCGTTAATGTAAAAATGCGTCAACCCATCATCCCAGGTAAACAGCAATTTATAAATTATAGCTGACAGTTTCAGGCTTTTCTGCCAATCAAATCTATACCACTCGAAAGCATCCCGGCAATCTGATTAATAAACTTCCTTAAAATAAATTTGCTTAGTGCTGCCTGGATAAATCCCAAAAGTGGCTGTAGAAGACGGACTGATAATGCCGGAGCCTGTCCAGTTATATTTCAGCCAATTTTGCACTGCGGCATTTACGGTTAACGGCCCGGTCACTCCCGGGGCTTTTAAATACAGATTAAAACTACCGGTTTGGTTAGTTAAAGGATTGAGGCTGCTGCCCTGAATATAAGTTTCTCCGCTGGGAATGGAGCCACTACATTGCACGGCGCCGCTTAAACTTCCCCACACGCAGGTATTGGCTGGGGTTAAGGAATCGGTGGTCAATGGGTCGGTGATGGTCAAAGTTGCCACCGAACACTGATCCAGAATATTGGGAATGAAATTATAGACAGAATAATATTCAACGTTCATCGGCACATTCAAATCGCTTAATTCCGAGCCGCTGGCATTTTGCAAATGCACTCTGCCATAGTAGATAGACTCGCCTGACGGTTGCAACACCGTAGTATTGCCGGCGGAAGTGGAGACTGAATCACTATCCGTAGCGCTACTGATTGTGACATTGACAGCATTGCTAAAAGGATTAATCAAAGCATTGTTTTCCCGGCTATAGGTAAAAGTGTCGTTGCCCAGGGTAAAGGTCATAGTACCGCACAGGCTGGTGTTGCCGGTACTGCAGTTAGTTGTTAAAGTTCTGCTGGAAACCGCGCCCGGTGTAGCGGTCAATTCTACATAATTCACGCCGTCCACGCCTTTTTGCTTGGCGTCGGCGCTTGGATAAGACAGAACAAACTGACTGGCGGCCAAACGCATAAAGTTGCCGGTATAATTTTTGGTCACTGCCCCTGATGAGTTATAGGCGGTAACGGTCGCCGTGGGTATGGTGCTATAGCTTATGGTTTGACCATTATAGGAAAAACCGCTGCAGGCGTGGGCAAAATTGCCGTTACCGGCAAGAGTAGTCAGAAAATGATCCGGAATAAAGCGGCCGAAATAACCGGTTTCTGCGGTATTGCCAAAATTGCAGCCGTATTTGCCGCCAACCAAAGTATTGGAAAAATCCGGGGTACAATCGCTTTTAGCGCTATCAATGCTAGTAAAGCCGCTGTCATACACGCCATCTGTCTGCAAAGCAAAATAACCGGCTTCAGAATAACTGAAACTTCCGGACGCCACTCCGGCGGAGGCGCTATTAAAACTGCCGGTCACGCTGCCATTTTCTATAGCTCCGGAATGGGCAAGCACTTGGCTATTGTTAAGTGCGGGAGTGCCGCTATAACCGGTATCCGTTACCGTAGACGTCGTGGATGGATTGGCTGTTGCCGTTAAAGTAAAGCTGGCGCCGGTCTTGATGGCCGGAGTATTGGAACCGCTGGCGCCGGAAGAATCCGCACTGGCGGAAGAACTAACCGTCAATCCGTATGGCCTGATAGCAAAGTCATCTGCCGAGCAACTGACTATGTTGGGAGACTGATTGGCATCGGTGATTCTGCAACCCAAATCGGCATAAGCCGTATCTGTAGCGGCAATTGGGGTAGTATGACGGCCCTGATCGGTACTGGCAAAGGTCACTGTCTGCGCTGACACGGCGGTGCGATTGGCGCAAGCCGTCGTGACCGGCCCTTCCACCAGCTCCAGCTTGACGTTTTTACTGGTGGTATTCACATAGTTGCTATCTACAGCGCCGCCGGAAGTCAGCGCCACCACATCCAGACTAAAGGCGGCGCCGCTTAGTTTAGTATAAAGATCGCTGCTTGTAGCGCCGCCCACTTCCACACAATTAAAGGAACCGGGTAAAACGCCGTTTGTAACGGAACAGGCGTGTGTTTGCGAGACAAGTGTGGCTATCTGGGCAGGCGTTATAGCTGAAGTATACACCTGTACTTCATCTATATAGCCGGAGAAACCATAGGAATTGTAATTATTGTTATTGTTATTGTTATTGTTATCGTCGTCGTTGCTATTGAAACCGTAATTGTTATTATTATTGGAACTGTAACCGCCAATGGTTCCCGAACCGCCGTCAGCATTATTCCACCAATTGTTGGTGTTCTGGCTAGCGCTGCCGACCAGATCGCCTGAGCTGTCGTAAACATATAAATAACTCATCTGGTTGGGAATATCGGCAATAGCCGCCACAAAATACCAGGTGTTATTACTGATCACATTTCCGGTGCTCACATTTGAGTTAAAAAAATTGCCGGGCGTATAAAAAGTTAAAGTGCCGGCGCCATTGTCGCCAAGACTCAGATAAAAACTGTTGTTATCATTGCCGCCATTGTTGAACACCCACTGATTGCTTTGGGAATTATTGGTTGTATTAATCCAGGCGGTAACGCTGAAAGCGCTGCCGGAGGCATTAAGACTAGGGTAATTGGAAGGCAATTGCACATATTGGTTATATGTCCTGTTAAACACGCCGTAATTGCAAGTGCCTGCGGTTCCGGCTATGGCCGGCGCGACATTGGCGGTTGAAGCAGTGGTTCCGGAACCGCCTTTTGCAGTGCCGCTGAAATTGCCGGCACCACTATCTTTAACCTCGCCGCCGGCGCCGACCCATGAGGCTTCGTCCATATGATAAATATCATACGCAGCCGGCGTGGTCCCGCAAAGTGACGGCATAGAATTACCGGAATTATTGCTGACGCAGCTGTTACTGCATGTGGCGCCACAGCACACTGAATTGACGCTGGCCCAGTAATTTAAAGTGATTTTGGCCGAAGAACTGCTAGTAACGCAGGATAAGCCCCTGCTAGCCTGTCCAAAAGTAATGGCGCCTGAGGTGGTGGTGACATTGCCTGATACGGTGGCCGAGTAGCCGATAGACACGGCGCCGCTGGTTCCAGTGATATTACCGCTAACAGTTGATGCTTGGCTAATATTGATATAGCCACTACTGCTGGTTATAGAACCGGTAACGGTCGCCCCATAACCCAGGCTGACATTACCGCTGCAAACTATGTTCCCGCCGTAAGTAAGCGATCCGTTATCGGAAACCGAAGCGGCGCTGACATTGCCGCTAATGCTGCTGCCATATCCGAATGAAGCGCTTCCGGAAATCGTTACCGTACTCCCATAAGTTACATTACCGCCATCAGTGAGAGAGGCCGCAGTCACCGCACCGGAAATTTGACTGCCATATGCAAATGAGGTTGCACCGCTGGTGGTGATGTTACCTCCATAAGTCACATTTCCGCTATCTGTCAGAGATGCGGCGATAATATTGGCATTTACGGTAGCTTGATAAGCTATGCTTAATGTCCCTGTCACCACCAAATTCAAATTAGCCGCCGAACCGTTGGAATTGATGTAACTGGTCGGCAGAGACAAATTATTGTTGACGGTGATAGTTGCCGGTAACGGCGAATTGACCGTAATGCTGTCATGATAGGACAGGCTTAAGGAACTACAGGTATAACTGCCATTCGTACCGCTGCATGTTGAAGGCAAGCTGCCCGGAAAAACGTAAGCGGTAGCCTGTGCAGTTTGGCTAAAAATCGATAAAACTGTCAGCAATATATAACAACGTATTGACATAGTTAACGTAAACATATTGTTAATGAAATTTGTGGTTGTTCGATCCAACTGATAAATCAAACAGAATATTACTGTAATATTAAATTTTAAGTATAAACTATAACCAAATTGACCAATGTGAAATGATTAGCAAATCAGTGTGATATCCAATTAAGATTTATGTTTAATTTTTATTATTTTACACTACAATTAGAAACTAAATATACTTTACCTTTGCTCAAATCCCATAAGGTGGACAATGAAACGCACACAACAACTTGGTTTTACATTAATCGAATTAATCATGGTCATCGTGATTCTTGGCATTCTGGCGGCTACCGCGCTGCCCAAGTTTGTCAATATGGGCGGCGAAGCCAGATATGCCACCTTGACCAGCCTGGCAGGCAGTCTTAACAGCGCGGCGAATATTGCTTATGCCCAGTATCAAGTACTTTCGGCGACAACCACCGGTGTCACTTCAATTACCACCAGTGACGGAACCTCTGTGGCATTAGCTTACGGCTATCCTTCCGCTGCGGCAACCGGCGGCATCAGCAATATGGTGCCGGCAGGCGGCAGTACCGGCTTAACTTATAGCGCTAATTCCGGCGGCACAGTTGGCACTTATTCGATAGGCGGTTCTAGCTGCGTAGTGACTTATACGGCGGCAACCTCAGCCACTAGCGGACCTCAAGTCGCCATCACCTTAAGCGGAGGCACTGCCAGCGCGACAACCTGCTAAACCGCTGTGCACACTAAGTGTGCCCATTATCAGCATCTGTAAAGTGAAATATTCAGGATATAAATCACCTCTTAACGGCTTTACCCTGCTGGAACTGATTATGGTGATAGTCATCACCGGCGTTATGGCCGTGGTGACCGTCCCTAAATTTTTTAATTATAAGGTGTTTCAGCAAAACGGCTTTTTCATCGACACCCTCAATGCCATACGCTATGCCCAAAAACTGGCGGTAGCCACCGCCTGTAACGTTCAGGTGGCCATCAGCGGTAATCAATATACGATTACCCGCCCTGCCGCAACGGACCGCAGCCAATGCACTTCCACTACCGCCTCTAATTTTACGCTGGCGGTAGCCAGACCCGGCAGCGGACAAACCAGTTACCAGGGCAGCTTGTCCGGAATAAGCTTAACCAGCACCAGTCCAACTTTTTATTTTTATGCCAAGGGCAATGCCTCTGCCGGCGTGACTATCAGCGTCGGCAGCAATCAAATCATTGTCGTGCCGGACACCGGTTATGTTTACACTCCATAGCATGCTTAGCCGGCAAACCGGCGTTACTCTGATAGAGCTGATCATTTCCATGGTGGTCATCAGTATATCCGTGGTTGGCATTTTTAGCGTGATGAATCTCACCGTTAAACATAGCGCCGATCCGCTGACCGAAAATCAGGCGGTAGCAATTGCCGAGTCTTATATGGAAGAAATACTGCTGCAAAATTACAGCTGCAGCGGTACAACCCAGACGGTACGCGCTAATTTTAACTGTGTGGACGATTACAACAATCTGGTCAATACCGGCGTGCAAAATCAGCTGGGCGCGGCAATTAGCGGATTATCCCAATACACGGTATCCGTGACGGTTTCCGCAGCCACCACGTTAACCGGTAGTGTCAGCGCCAAGCAAATCACCGTCAGCGTTACCGGACCCGGCATGTCTAACTTAAGCCTGGTTGGCTACAGAGCCCAATATTAATATGCAGGCCAGTAAAGGGTTTACCCTAATAGAAATCATTACGGTCATCATTATTATGAGTATTTTGGCCGGCACCGTAGTTGGCATTATTCGTATGCCGGTTGAGTCTTATCTGGATTTACAACGCCGCAATACCATGCTGGACAATGTCGAATCGGCATTAAACATGATGCAGCGCGACATCCGCCGGGCTTTGCCTAATAGTGTCCGCATCACTAACAGCGGCGCCGTGCTGGAAATTCTCCATACTACAGACGGCGGCCGCTACCGCGCTTATCCGGATAATAGCGGCAATGGCAACATATTGAATTTTGCCATCCAGGACAGCGGCTTTGATGTGATAGGCTCTTTAAGTGCGGCGCCAACCGGCTATCTGGTGGTTTATAATTTGGGGGAATATCCGGCCAATGCCTACGCCGGTAATAATATTGCCTCCTTAGGCCCAACCAGCACCGCCACCGAGATTGTGCTGAACCCTGCCTTCCAATTCCCTTTACCTTCACCGCAGCAACGTTTTTATATTGTCGACACACCTATCACTTATGGCTGCGATCTGGTTGGCGGGAATTTGTTGCGTTACGCCAATTACAGCATTACCGCCACGCAGGCCTATCCACCCAGCGGAGCTACTGCTGAGATTCAGGCAGGTTCCGTCAGTGCTTGTTCGTTTACTTACTCGCCGGGCACTGCCAGTCACGACGGCTTGGTCACCATTAACATTACCCTGACCAATAGCGGCGAATCCAGCAACCTAATTCATCAAATTCACGTGGATAACGCCTCATGAACAATCAGCGCGGCTTTTCTATCGTCATGGCTATTTTCGTGCTGATTGTATTGGGATTGCTGGGCAGTTATATGGTGTCCCTCAGCGGAGTACAGATTAATAGCGCCAATTACGCCTTCCAGGGCGCCAGAGCCTATCAAGCCGCCAGAGCCGGCATAGAATGGGCCATAGCCGACATTAGCCTTGCCAATAGCTGTACTCAGGTTAATGCTGAAACCGCCATGACTTTTACCGGCATAAACGGTTTTACCGTCACCCTCACCTGCTCCGCCAGCTCTGCTTATTACGAAGGCAGCAATAGTTATATTGTTTATACCGTTACCTCTCTCAGCCAATTCGGCAGTTACAGCAGCAACAACTATATCGCCAGACAAATCCAGACCACTATTGTGCTGCCGTAATCACCTACCCGGATAAGCGCAGTGCATTTTCACTTCAAAGCTCATCTGATTTATACTGTGCTTATTCGGCAACACACTACCTTTTATCAGCATGAGCAAATTAATCGTACTCACCGGTATCACCACCACCGGCACCCCGCATTTAGGCAATTATGCCGGAGCCATTCGTCCAGCCATCAAGGCCAGCAAAGACGAAAACGTCAGGCCGTTCTATTTCATGGCGGATTATCATGCCTTGATCAAATGCAACGACCCTGCCAAAGTCAGACAGTCCAGTTTGGAAATAGCCGCCACTTGGCTGGCGCTGGGACTGGATACCTCCAATGCGGTGTTTTACCGACAATCCGATGTCCCGGAAATTACTGAACTAACTTGGATGCTGACCTGCGTCACCGCCAAAGGCCTGATGAATCGTGCCCATGCTTATAAAGCGGCCGTGGCTGAAAACGAGGAAACCGAAGGCAGCGATCCGGATAAAGGTGTCACCATGGGCTTGTTCAGTTATCCGATTTTAATGGCTGCAGATATTTTGATGTTTAACGCTCACAAAGTGCCGGTCGGCAAGGATCAGATTCAACATATTGAAATGGCGCGGGATATTGCCAGCCGTTTTAACCATATTTACGGCGAACACTTTGTGTTGCCGGAAGCGGTGCTGGCAGACAACGCCGCCACCTTGCTAGGTCTGGACGGCCGTAAAATGAGCAAAAGTTACAATAACACCATTCCGTTATTTGAACCGGAAAAGAAGTTGCGCAAACTGATCAATAAAATCAAAACCAATTCTCTGGAACCGGGGCAGCCTAAAGACACCGAGGACTGCACTTTGTTTGGCATCTATCAGGCATTCGCCACAGCCACCGAAGTTGAGGAAATTCGCCAGCAATATGCTGCCGGCATCAGCTGGGGAGAAATGAAGCAGATATTGTTTGAAAAAATAAACGATGAAATTGCCCTGTCGCGGGAACGCTACGAAGCCCTGCTGCAAGCCCCGCAGCATATTGAAGAACAGCTGCAGGAGGGCGCTAAAAAAGCTCGCGCCATCAGCGCGCCGTTTATTGAACAACTGCGCCAGGCTGTAGGTATTTCCAGATTGACCGGTATTGGATCCGGTGTTTTGAATAACTAACGGATTGAGAGATAGCAGCTTGGCAACAAATTCCCAGCAATCTCAAGCCTAGAAATATTATAATAGCTCATCAATTTTCAGCCTTTTATTGGTTTTATGTCCAGAAAAAAAAGCCCCTCCCTGTTTGAAGACTCTATGGAAGAACTGGAAAAACTGGTTGAACAGATGGAGCAGGGAGAGCTGACTCTGGAAGATTCCTTAAAGGCCTTTGAACGCGGTATTAAATTAACCCGCACTTGCCAGCAAGCCTTGCAGGATGCCGAACAAAAAGTGCAAATCCTTTTGGAAAAAAACGGCCAACCAACTTTGGAACCATTCAACAATGAGTAATTTGAAAGACTATATTTTTGCCTGCCAAAATCGCGTCGAGCGAGCTTTGGACGCCAGACTGCCTGGCGAGGACATTTTACCGGCCGGCTTGCATAAGGCCATACGCTACAGCGTTTTGAACGGTGGTAAAAGAACCCGCCCGCTTTTGACTTACGCCACAGGCCAGGCCCTGGGTTTATCAGAACAGCTTTTGGATGCTCAAGCTTGCGCTGTTGAATTTATTCATGTGTATTCATTAATACACGACGATTTGCCGGCAATGGATAATGACGATCTTAGACGCGGCAAACCTACTTGCCATAAAGCCTTTGATGAAGCCACCGCCATTTTGGCAGGCGACGCCCTGCAAGCGTTGGCTTTTGAAGTGCTTAGCAACGACCCAGCCATTCAGGTTAACGCCGATGCCCGCTTAAAAATGATTACATCATTAAGCAAAGCCAGTGGCTCACAAGGTATGGTAGGCGGTCAAGCCATTGATTTGGCGGCGGTCGGCAAACAGCTTAATTTGGTGGAGCTGGAAAATATGCATATCCATAAAACCGGCGCATTAATTCGGGCCAGCGTTAATTTGGCGGCTTTGTCCAAAGCGGATATCGATCCGGTTTGTCTTAAACAGCTGGATCATTATGCTAAATGCATAGGCTTATCGTTTCAGGTTAAAGACGACATTCTCGATGTGGAAAGCGATACCACCACTTTAGGCAAAACCCAGGGCAAAGACAACGACAATAACAAACCGACCTACCCTGCCCTGCTAGGCATGGCCGGCGCCAAGCAAAAAGCGCTGGAATTACATGAGCTAGCTCTGCAAAGTCTTAGCCAATTTGGTCATGAAGCCGATTTATTGCGCGAATTATCCCTATACATTATTGAACGCACTCATTAAACGTAGCCCCAAGACTAAATATGGATCGATTAAGAAATAAAATTCGCGATATTCCTGATTTTCCCAAACCGGGCATAATTTTTAAAGACATCACCCCGCTGGTTAAAGACCCGGCGGCATGCCGTCTGGCTATCCATCTGCTGCTGCAGCCGTTTTTAGGCCGGGATATTACCGCAGTTGCCGGTATGGAAGCCCGGGGATTTATCTTTGGGGCGCTGGTAGCCTGGGAACTGGGCATACCATTTATTCCGCTTAGAAAACCCGGAAAGCTACCTTATGATGTGCAAACTGTTTCTTATGATCTGGAATATGGCTCCGCGGAACTGGAAGCGCATATCGATGCAGTCGGTGAACAGGATAAGGTATTGCTGATAGATGACTTATTGGCAACCGGCGGCACTGCAAAAGCCAGTTGCGAGTTGGTTGAAAAACTGGGAGCAAGCGTAGTAGCCTGCGCATTTGTCATTGAACTGGATTTTCTACAAGGCAGAGAAAAACTAAACGGTTACGAAGTTCATTCTCTTTTACATTACTGAGTTTGATTTTTTTTGCGCAGTTCCGCGGTGTTTTCTGGAATGCTTTTTCTTTGATTTTTCCGGTTTTTGCAGCGGTTGAGCTTCTGACGATGCTGCCGCGTATGCCGATTTTTCCGGTAACGGCTCTACTGATTTTTCAGCCTGAACAGCTGCAGCGCATAGGGCGCAATAGGCGGTAGCCGTATTGCGCCGCATGTTGACCTTCGATCATCCGGCGTATTACGCTACGCTAATACGCCCTATAGCCGTGTATACGCTCTCGGACAGCCTCCTAGCCTTAACCTGGAGACTGTGCAGGCTGCGGCATCCCAGAGGTTGAATTTTTTTGCGCAGTTCCGCGGTGTTTTCTGGAATGCTTTTTCTTTGATTTTTCCGGTTTTTGCAGCGGTTGAGCTTCTGACGAAACTGCCGCGTATACCGATTTTTCCGGTAACGGCTCTACTGATTTTTTAGCCTGATCAGTTGTAGGGGTTTTAGAGGTTTTATCCGCATCTTCGGCCATTGCCGCATCAAGATCTTTATCCAATTGCTGGTCTTCCAGCGGTAATACATCTACACCAGGATTTAATTTTCCATCCGAAATTAAATGCTGTAAATTTTGCAAATAGGCTTCGCGGGTAAACACATAAGGATCAATAGCCGCATCATTAACGAATTTGATTGCGCCATCAGCGTTAGCGCGGGTGTTCAGCATGGAAACCAATTGAATCGGCGCACCAACATAAGTTGATGGATTAGCGGCTACATCGAATACACTACCCGGCAAACCTCTTGACGTGGTAGGACCCAAAACAGGCAAAACCAGATAAGCCCCCCGCGGCACACCCCACACCGCC
The DNA here is from genome assembly GCA_963741375.1 of uncultured Pseudomonadota bacterium. Classification (GTDB taxonomy): domain Bacteria; phylum Pseudomonadota; class Gammaproteobacteria; order Methylococcales; family Methylomonadaceae; genus Methylomonas. Next base: position 6,159 of record CAVUMJ010000051.1, on the reverse strand, counting down.
AAGGTTTGCCCAAAGTCTTCCACATGTTTTGTTAAGCCGATTTCAGAAGCGACGTCAAATACCCCAAGCAGCCCGAAAGTGGAATTGGCGATAAACCGGCCGGTATCTTCAAAACCTTGTTCGAACTTGCCTTGCATATTGTCGTTCAACACGACATTGATGTCTTTGAGATTGCTGAAAAAATTGCTGACACCGGTTTTTAAAAAATCCGGTGTGGCCCAAAGATAAGCATCCGAGATAGGCTTAGCCAGATAATTATCCAGATGATTATTGAAAGAATACATGGAACGGTTAAAGTCCTCGTAAGGATCAACCTCTGTTTCCTCAGTTTTTTTAACAGGATTTAATGTTTTTTGGGTATCAGAGTCCGAACTGCTATCCGCACAAGCCACAGCAGGAACTATTAACAAACACGCAGAAATTACATAGACCCCGATTAAAGCAGTCCTACCAAACCATAACGCCATGCTTTCAATCCTAAACCATTAATGCGTCTCATATTTATCAATTTTTTCAGTGAGTTTAGCAATTAATGCATCAAAGCCCTGCTTGGTAAGCACGCTGGTATATTCCGATCGCTTCACTGCCAAATCACTGACACCGTCGGCTATTATATTAATAATTCGCCAACCATCGTCTTTTTTCTTCATCATGTAATCAAACTTTACATCCCTGTCACCGGGAATATGCAAATTGGAATGAATCACCACTCCGCCTCTGCCGGTTTCTTCCTCGGAAATAAAGCTAAAAGACTCACCGTTAAAATCTTTAAAACTATCTGCATATGCTGAAATGCTCAGCTGGGTAAACACTTTTTCCAACTTGGCCTGTTGTTCGGGAGTTAAATCTTCCCATTCTTTGCCGACTACGATACGGGCTATCTTGACTAAATCATGGCTTTTCTTAATCGCCACATCCAGTTTTTCATAGCGTCCCTTGAACCCCAGTTCCTTGCCCTGCTTCATGACATTAATCAGTTCATTTTGGAACTCTTCAATGACTTGTTTTGCCGAAAGCTCGTCCGCAAATGAAATGGATGCCCACATTGTTGCGGACAAAAGTACAAAACTGAGAAAAAAATTCCTTAACATAATGATTATCGGTATTTAGTTGGAAATAATCTCTGCCCCTATCTGCAATCAGGATTCAACTTTGATAGGAATATCGGCAATACTGTGTTTTTTGGGCGAACTTGCATACGCCGGTTTTTTTTCCGCAACCATTTCGCCTGAGGTTTTAGGCCCATTAATATAAGCTAACATGGCTTTAAAGGGATGAGCGAGAGTGTCCTCAACCGCAGTAGCTTCATAGCCGCAATGCGCCATGCAATTAGCGCATTTTGGATTTTTAACCGTACCATACTTATCCCAAGGCGTTGTATCCAAAAGCTCCTGAAAAGATTGGGCGTTTCCTTCATCCGCCAGCAAATAACAAGGCTTTTGCCAGCCAAAAACATTACGGGTTGGGTTCCCCCAAGGCGTGCAATCATAATTTTGATTGCCGGCCAGATAATCAAGATATAAAGCCGAATGATTCAGCTTCCATTTACGGTTTTTGCCGATGCTGAAAATACCTCTAAACAAGTTTTTAACATCTACGCCTTTAATGAAGACATCCTGTTTCGGTGCATGTTCATAACTAAAACCCGGAGCGATAGTGACGCCTTCTACACCCAATTCCATGACATAGTCCAGAAATTCGGCAACTTCCTGCGGGGTTTCACCCTGAAACAGCGTACAATTGACAGTAACCCTGAAGCCTTTGCTTAAAGCCAGCTTGATGGCCTCAACTGCGATGTCGAACACACCTTCCTGACAAACCGAATCATCATGTCTTTGCTGATTACCGTCAAGGTGGATGGAAAAAGTCAGATACGGCGAAGGCTTGTAATCATCAATTCTTTTTCTGAGCAATAAGGCGTTGGTGCAAAGATAAACAAATTTCTTTCTGGCGACAATGCCTTCTACAATTTGCGGCATTTCTTTATGAATTAAAGGCTCGCCGCCCGGAATGGAAACCATGGGCGCTCCGCACTCATCCACTGCATCCAGACATTCCTGAACGGAAAGGCGCTTGTCGAGAATATCATCGGGATAATCAATCTTTCCACAGCCTGCGCAAGCCAAATTACACTTAAACAATGGCTCCAGCATCAGTACCAAAGGATATTTTTTTCTCCCCAAAAGTTTTTGTTTAATTAAATAACTTCCTACCGCAATTTGCTGACGTAATGGCACACTCACAGATGCATTCTCCTAAAAAAACATAAAGTAGATTTGGCTGAAAATCTGTTGCCAAATCACAACAAAACAAGGCTGGGAAAACCGGTTTTTTAGATTAAAAACCCTAAATGATTCAGTTAATTCTTTGGATTGACTACCAAACCCAGTCGTTGTGGTAAGAATACTACTTTTTTTTACAACACTCCAGATTTAAATGATATAAAACAACAAAACAGTGATGAAATTTGCATAAAAAATGTCTGCCAAAAGCAGAATAAACCAGAATTATCAAGCCTAAAAATAGCCATATCCAATTGAATTATATCAATTTACATCCGAATTCAGCATCCAAACTCATCTACGGACATATCGGATTTTTGTAACGGCGCAACACCCCTTTGCAAAATACCAACAAACAGTCTATGATTATGCATATTCATTAATATCGTTTATGAGACGCATGCCCCAACATCAGCCTTTGATCGAAAACCTCGAATCTCTTGCCCAGCTTGATGACGACCAGCTTCAGGCCGCATTGCTGGAAGGCGTGTCCCGTACTTTTGCGCTGACCATACCGCAATTGCCGCAGCCTTTATATCAGGCTGTCGCCAATGCTTACCTGTTGTGCCGCATTGTCGACACTATTGAGGACGAAGTTTCTCTGTCCGCCGAACAAAAGAAGTTTTTTTGCACCGGTTTTATCGAAATTGTTAAAACCGGTCAAAACTCGCAAGTTTTTTCGGAACAATTGGCTGCCTTGCTTTCCAGCCAAACCATTCCTGCCGAACATGATTTGATTCGTTTAATTCCTCGGGTAATTCATATCACACATTCACTTCAGCCCGCACAAATTCAAGCGCTGGCCGGATGCGTTGAGACTATGGCCAAGGGCATGCCTATCTATCAGGCCATGGACTTATCAGCCGGACTGAAAACCATGAAGGATATGGACGACTATTGCTATTACGTAGCCGGGTGCGTTGGAGAAATGTTGGCAAAATTGTTTTGTCATTATTCCAGCGACATTAATCAGCATCGTGACGAGTTGCTCAAGCTTTCCGTATCGTTTGGTCAAGGCTTGCAAATGACCAATATTCTTAAAGATATCTGGGACGACGCCAAACGCGGCGTTTGCTGGCTACCGCAGGATATTTTTAATGAAACCGGTTTTAATCTCGCAGAACTTAGCCCGGAAACCAACGATAAAAACTTCCGACTGGGACTGAGCCGTTTAATCGGCATTGCTCATGGACATTTACAAAATGCCCTGATTTACACTCAGTTACTGCCCAGCTATGAAACCGGCATCCGCAATTTTTGCCTATGGGCGCTGGGCATGGCTGTATTGACACTGAAAAAGATCAAAGCCAATCTTGGCTTTAATGAATCCAATCAGGTCAAAATCAGCCGCAGCAGCGTCAAGGCCACTATTTTCGCCAGCAAATTGACTGCTCATAGCAATTTGCTGTTATCCCTGCTTTTTAATCTTGCTAGCCATAAGCTTAAAACACCTAACTGGCAGTATTTACCCGTATCTGATACCGGACAATAAGGAATCACTATGTTTACTGAAGGCCATGTAGAGACTAACAGCTACGAAGCTTTAAACACCACCTCAACCGCGCCCAAAAAGCAGGATATGCTTGCGGCGGCTATTGAGCGTGCTAAAAATCAATTATTGAAACTGCAAAACCCGAAAGGATATTGGGTATTTGAACTGGAAGCGGACTGCACCATTCCAGCCGAATATATCATGATGATGCACTATCTGGACGACATCAACGAAGAACTGCAAGCCAAAATGGCGGTTTATATGCGTAAACGTCAATCAGAGGATGGCAGTTATCCTTTGTTTACCGGCGGACACGGCGACATAAGTTGTAGCGTTAAAGTTTATTATGCCTTAAAAATGGCCGGGGACGACATCCATGCCCCGCACATGACCAAGCTCAGAAACTGGATACTCAGCCAAGGTGGAGCAGCCCGCTCCAACGTCTTTACCCGGATTGCTCTGGCCATTTTCCAGCAAATTCCCTGGCGCGGAGTGCCGTACATTCCTGTTGAAATCATGTTGTTTCCTTCATGGTTTCCATTCCATCTGGACAAGGTTTCTTATTGGTCGCGCACGGTAATGGTGCCGCTGTTTATTCTTTGCACTTTGCAAACTAAAGCCGCCAACCCGCATAACGTCGGTATCCTTGAATTATTTGTAGTGCATCCGGATCAGGAAAAACATTATTTTCCTGAACGCACCTTGTTAAACAAAATTTTCCTGGGCCTGGACCAGCTCGGCAGGATTACCCGTCCATTAATTCCGAAAAGCATGCATCAGCGCGCCATTCAAAAAGCTTTGGACTGGTTTACTGAACGCCTGAATGGTGAAGATGGACTCGGCGGCATTTTCCCGGCCATGGTCAACGCCTACGAAGCTTTATTGCTACTGGGCTTTCCAAAAGATCACCCCAATGTAGTGATTGCCCGAAAAGCCATAGACAAACTGCTGGTTATCCATGAAGAAGACGCTTATTGCCAGCCCTGTTTATCTCCGGTTTGGGATACCGCATTAGCGGCTTTAGCCCTGCAGGAAACCGATAAATCCGGCAAATCCGGAACACACGCCAGCCTGACTCAGGCTTATGACTGGCTAAAAAGCGTGCAATTATCCGACGAACCCGGCGACTGGCAAATACGCCGCCCGGATCTGGCTGGCGGCGGCTGGGCATTTCAATTCGCCAATCCCTACTATCCTGACGTTGATGACACTGCAATAGTGGGCTTTGCAATGGCTGATTCCGGTCTGGCGGATTTAGATTCGTCAATTCACCGCGCCGCAAACTGGGTTGCCGGCATGCAGTCACAAAATGGCGGTTTTGGCGCTTTTGATGTGGATAACACCTATTATTATCTGAATGAAATTCCATTTGCCGACCACGGCGCTTTGCTGGACCCCCCTACGGTTGATGTCAGCGCCCGATGCGCCATGCTGTTAGCCGGATCAGCAACGCAACACCCGGAATATCTGCCGGTATTGCAACGGACTATTGACTATATTCGCAGCGAACAGGAAAGCGACGGCTCCTGGTTTGGCCGCTGGGGCACAAATTATATTTACGGAACCTGGTCAGCTTTGTTGGGACTGGAACAGGCCGGAGTTCCAAAAACCGACCCAATGTTTAGCAAGGCCGCAAACTGGCTGAAAAGCGTACAACGTGAAGACGGCGGCTGGGGAGAAGACAATTTAAGTTATCATGATGATCAAAAATATCGCGGCCGTTACCATTTCAGCACTTCATTCCAAACTGCCTGGGCAATTTTGGGATTGATTGCCGCCGGTGAAGCTCACAGCCAGGAAGTAAAGGCTGGCATTAAATTTATTTTGCAGAATCAGCAAAATGACGGCCTTTGGGAAGACAAATGTTTTACTGCTCCAGGTTTCCCTAAAGTGTTTTATTTGAAATATCACGGCTACGACAAATTTTTCCCATTGTGGGCTTTGTCCAGATACCGTAATGAATTAAATAAAAGTGCTTAATCCTATTAGCGACCAAACTGTGGTTAACCCCACCGGTACTTTACCGGACTATGGAGTTGACGCTGCAGCACTTCCCACATCCCTGTGGGTCGACGGCGATGATGCAGAACAATCATCCGTCGTCATTCCCTCATCCCTATGGATTGTCGGAATTGTGGTGGCCTTGCCTGAGGAACTGGCTACATTGACTAACCACAAGCCGGTTCAGGGCGAATGCTTTGCGATTAACGATAACATTAAAGTAGTATATTCCGGAGCAGGCCCTGTCAACGCAGAACGTTGTGCGGAATTTTTGATCCATGAAAGTGTCAACTGCCTGATAAGTTGGGGTTGTGCTGCGGCATTATCCCCTGATTTGAAACCCGGCGACGTTGTCCTGCCTAAACAGGTATACAGCTGCGATCA
>CAVUMJ010000050.1:0-5851 GCA_963741375.1 uncultured Pseudomonadota bacterium | reverse complement strand
TTAAAGAACTTGTTGCCGAAGGTTTAACTACTAAGTTACAAAAGGCACTAGATTTAGTACGTGTTATTGGTAATCAAGCTGTTCATCCTGGTGAAATCAATTTAGACGACAATATGGAAATTGCAATTAAGCTTTTTAAAATACTAAATTTTATTTCGGAAGAGTTGATTACCAAGCCAAAAGAGTTAGATGATTTATACAATGACGTAATTCCAGAAAAAACAAAAGAACACATCAAAACGAGAGATAAGAAATAAATCAGGTACATAGGTTGGATGGCAAAAAACAGCAACCTAAACTACGCATTTACACCAAAGGTCTCTTTTGGTACGGTTGAAGTAATTCAGGAAAATAGCAACTAAGATGCAGGATATATTCCATGTTCAAATTCACCTTGGCTATTTCTGCTGAGTTGATCCAATAGCCTACCTTCCGCATCAAGCAATTCCAGTTGCAGGGGCATTTTACCTATGGCGTGAGTTGCGCAGGAAAGACATGGATCGTATGCTCTTATTGCAACTTCCAGATTATTCAGTAAAGGCTCGGTCAATTCACGTCCGGATAAATATTCGGCAGCAACCTGCCGCACTGATTCGTTCATGCCCATATTGTTGCTGGTGGTGGAAACAATCAGATTAGCTTTGGTGACGATATCATTTTCATCGACCTGATAGTGATGCAGCAAAGTACCGCGCGGCGCTTCTATCACACCTATGCCCTCAAAACGTCTTTCACCGGTATTGATCAAATCATTGCTCAGGATATCCGCATCATCAAGCAGATATTTAATGCTTTCCGCACAGTGTAATAATTCGATTAACCTAGCCCAATGGAAAGCCAGGGTACTGTGCACCATGGCTTCGTTACTGTGTTGCTTGAACTCGATTCTAGCGGATTCAGCATGTGGCGTATCTATAAAATCACAGTTATTTACTCTGGCCAGCGGACCGACCCGATACCAGCCCAAAGCCGTGCCTAAAGAAGTCAAATATGGAAATTTCATATAACTCCACGATTTAACTTCTTCATGAATAATGTCGTTGTAATGGCAATAATCAAAATGATCCAGCAAGGTTCCACCACAATCATTTTTTGCCCGTAATCCGCCGTGATACAACTCCAAAGCGCCATTGGGCTTAATCAGGCCCAAATAATTGCTTCTAATAGTGGCAAAATTATCATAGTAAGGCAGATTGGAGGTATGAACTTTTTTGATCAAAGCTACCGCGCCTTGCGACCATTCGATAATTTGATCAATATCCGCCTGCAGATAATCACGCTCTGCCAGGGTCAAGGATTTATTCATACCTCCGGCAATGGCGCATGTGCCATGTACACGTTTGCCTGAAATGGTTTTGATCACTTCCTGTCCGTATTTACGCAGCTTGACCCCTTGTAAACCTAGCTCGGGATATTCGTTAAGTACGGCAATGACATTACGTTTACTAATTTCGCTTTCAAAGCCGAATAACAAGTCCGGACTGGAAAGATGGAAAAAATGTAAGGCATGTGATTGCAAGACTTGCCCAAAGTGTAAAAGACGGCGAAGTTTGTCGGCAGCCGGCGTTAAATCAATCGGATCAATGCCAACCAGTTGGTCTATGGCTTTGGCGGCAGCCAGATGATGACTGACCGGACAGATGCCGCACAAGCGTTGAACCAACACAGGCAATTCCCAATAGGGGCGGCCTTGTATAAATTTTTCAAAGCCGCGAAACTCTACGATATGCAATCTGGCCTGTTTGACTTTGTTGTCTTCGTCTAATAATAGCGTCACTTTTCCGTGACCTTCGACACGGGACACAGGATCAATCACAATTCTTTTTAAATTGGTTGAATCATCAGTAGTTTCAAGATATTCGTACATATTCAATCCTGTATGCTTATAGAGTGGATGGACTCTTAATAGGCTAATCGTAGTGGATTAACTCGTAAGGCAATAACGGCTCACGGCCTTCCAGCAAAGCGGTAAAAAACTCCCAAAACACATCTGCGGAGGGAGGACATCCGGGCAAAAAATAATCAACTTTAACTATTTCATGAATGGGGCGCACTTTATCCAGCAGCAAAGGCAGTTCTTTATCATTAGGAATCTGCGGGTTTTCTACACCTATCCCGTCTTTGTAAGCTTCATACAAACAGTCTTCCAAAGAAATCGGGTTTCGTAGGGCGGGTAATCCACCATTGATGGCGCAAGCGCCTACTGCAACCAGAATCTTGCAGTTTTTACGAAACTCACGTAATACATGCACATTTTCTGAATTGCACACTCCGCCTTCAATCAAACCTATATCGCAGGAGCTACAATGTTCAATATCCGTAAGAGGGGAGCGGTCAAATTCAGCAAGCTGCGCTAAAGTTAGGAGCCGCTCGTCAAGATCCAGAAAAGACATGTGGCACCCGAAACAGCCTGCTAGAGATGTTGTTGCAACTCTGATCTTATTTGCCATATTCCTGCTCCTGATTTAACGCAATCTCACTGACTTGGTGGTTATCAAATATTCTTTGGCCTATAGGGACCTGATAACCTGTACGTTTTACCAAGATTGCTCCGGTTGGGCAAACATGGGCCGCGCAATCGTTGACATCGATATCGCTATCTTTAAGATATCCGCTTGCCGAGTTGACAATTAGTTGTTTGTTAATACCGCGTCCGCTTATTGCAAATACATGCTTACCATCTTTTTCTATACTGGCGCGTACACAAAGGGTGCAAAAAATGCACCGATTCCGGTCTAATAGTATTTCACTGTGAGTGGCGTCCATTTCCCGGTGCGGATAAAAATGCGGATAATGATTGTCGTACATGTTCAGTTGGTAAGCAACAGCCTGTAGTTGACAATTTCCGGATTTTTCACAGGATGGGCATAAGTGGTTACCTTCTACAAACAGCATTTGGGTAATTCTTTGTCTGTCTGAATTCAATTCCTGGCTGTTGTTAATAATGTTTAAGCCGTCTGTTGCCGGAAAAGTACAGGCCGTACAGTTTCGCCCATTCACGTTTACAGTACAAAGTTTGCAACTGCCATGAGGTGTGTATCCCGGTTTATGACAAAGATGCGGAATATACACTCCTGCCGCAGTAGCGGCTTCCATAATAGTTTGTCCTTCCTGGATAGGAATAACCCGGCCATCTATCGTAATCGTCTTGCTCATCTTATTCCTCCACTTGGTTGAGGTGAGCTCCGCAATCGTCTCGTTGCGCCATGCGACGAGCAATATCCAGAGCAGCATCCAGGTCAAACCCAGGTTCATAACTGATTTTTTTCAATTGGCTTTGATATAAATCAGGATAACGTTGTAAAGTTGTTAAAAATGGATTAGCGGCGGTTTGTCCCAAACCACAATGGCTGTAGTTTTTAATGAGTTTGGATAAATCTTCCAGTTCCACCACATCGCCGGCCGAACCGTATCCATTGACGATTTTATCAAATTGATTTTTCAATAAAGAAGTGCCGACTCGGCACGGAGTACAGAATCCGCAACTTTCATGAGCAAAAAAATGTATAAAATTTTGTACTATTTCAAATATATTTCTAGAGTTGTTAAAAACAATGAAAGAGCCGCCCGTGGCTAAATCTTCAAATGCCAATTTCCGATGAAACTCCTGATTGGAAATAAAGGCGCCGGAGGGGCCGCCTATTTGGATGCCTAATACGTCTTGGGCGTTGCAATCTTTCAAAATTTCCTGGACGGTCGTTCCAAACGGATATTCGTATATACCAGGTGATTCACAATCACCGCAAATGCTCAAGATTTTGCTGCCTGCGGATTTTTCTGTGCCGACGCTTGCAAACCAGTTTCCGCCACGACATGCAATTGCCGCAGCAGCCATAAATGTTTCAACGTTATTGACCACAGTAGGTTTACTTAAATAACCTTTAGTAACCGGATAAGGTGGCCGGTTACGCGGAATACCGGGTTTACCTTCCAATGATTCTATAAGAGCGGATTCTTCACCGCAAATATAAGCGCCGGCGCCAAGACATATTTCAATATCAAAACTAAAATTTTGATTAAGAATATTTTCACCCAGCAAGCCTCCCTCTCGCCTTAGTTCAAGAATATTCTGCAATTTATCAAAAAGATATTGATATTCGCCGCGTAAATACAAAAAACCTTGTTTGGCGCCAATAATAGCTGCGCATAAAGTCATGCCTTCAAAGACCTGATCAGCATAACTATTCAACAATACTCTGTCTTTGAAAGTGCCTGGCTCGCCTTCGTCCGCATTACAAACTACAAAGTGTTGATCGCTGGATTCTTCTGCGCATAATTGCCATTTCAAAGCAGTTTTAAATCCTGCCCCGCCGCGTCCGCGTAATCCAGATAAATTAATTTCATCAAGAGTAGCTTGCAAACCTCTGCCGAAAGCAGTTTTTAAAGCGGCGCCTTTACTGATAGCTTGGTCCAATAATAAACCGGGCTTTTTGATATTGTCTGTAATTTCAAATAAATGTTCCGGCCATTCCGTTACGGGCAGTTGCTGTTCAATCAATTTTGCTATTTCAGTCAATTTTGAATTGTTCAGACTTGTAAGCGGTATGCCGTTAATCAAGCCCGCAGGGCCTTGATCGCATAAACCGGTACAGGAAGTGTTGTTTAAACTGACTAGCCCGTCATCTCTAAGCTGACCGGTATTTACCTTCAATATTTCAGATAAATAATTCATTAAATTCTGTTTACCCAGCATATGATCGGTAATGGAATCACTTAGCAGAATTTGATATTTTCCCTGTGGCGTTAAATGCAGAAAACTGTAAAATTCAATTACTGCAATGATATTGGCAGGAGGAATGCCAACTTGTTCGGCCAGAAAGTCAATTGCTTCTTCAGGTATATATTGATAGTGAGATTGAATTTTTCTGAGCAATTTTAACAGGTTAACCTCTTGGTATTTGTCTTCGTGAAGCAGGTTATGAAGCTGATTTTTCATTGTTTCACCACTGATTGTTTATTCGACTTGGGATTAACATGAGTTACGCAAAAAACTCCTATTTTAAAACTGCTTTTGATTTCGATGTTCGCCAGATAATGATAACACTGGAAAAAATTGCTGAACAAAACAAAATACTGGCTATTGTTAAAACCGCTTTACCAGCCGATATTGCTCCGCATCTGCAGCATTGCTTGTATTCCGAAAATTGTTTGCTTATTTACACTAATTCGGCTAGCTGGGCATCGCAAATCCGTTTTTTCCAAAAAGATATACTGTGCAAAATTCTCGAATCGGGACAATATAATATTAGCAGGCTTCAAGTTAAAATCTTGCCGCCATTTAACGAACAATCAAGTAAACGAATTGCGCTCACACCTTCGGCGCAAAATTTGGAATTTATTCGGAATCAAAGAAACTGCAACCAAACTGATGATGTTCTAAGCCAAGCCTTTGCAAGACTTGTAAAAACTTTGGATAAGCGGTTAAAAGCCAATAACTGAATTGGCTTTTAGTCAACCCGGATTTTTATCTGGTAGCAGGAATGGGAGTTTGAGCAGGACGCATGAAAGATATAGGGGCATCCTCGGCATCTTCAAATGACACCATTTCCCAAGCATCTTTGTTGTTTAGCAAGGTCAATAGTAATTTGTTATTGAGAGCATGGCCGGACTTAAAACCTTGATACTCTCCAATCAAACTATATCCAAGTAAATAAAGGTCTCCAATAGCATCTAGTATTTTGTGTTTTACAAATTCATCGGCATATCGCAAACCGTCTTCATTCAGGACTTTATCTTCATCAACAACTATTGCATTATCCAGACTACCGCCCAAAGCTAAATTATTTTCCCTCAGAAACTCGATATCTAGCAATACGATACTTGTACCAGTAGTATGTACAACATAAACACC
>CAVUMJ010000049.1:0-16468 GCA_963741375.1 uncultured Pseudomonadota bacterium | reverse complement strand
ATCAATAGTTTTCATAAATGAAAAACCGGCTAGAAATCGATGGGCTACGAGCATTGGCAGTTACTGCTGTAATTGTCAATCACATGAACAAAGATATTCTTCCGAGTTGATATCTTGGCGTCGATGTATTTTTTGTGATTTCAGGTTATGTCATTACTTTATCTTTATATAAACGAAACAATAATAGCATCGGAGGATTGCTGCTGGATTTCTACGTTTGAAGAATAAAAAGGTTGATTCCAGCCTTAGTTTATTTGGGGATCAGTGACAATTACATCTTCATGGGGCGCCTCGCCAGTTAAAGAACTGCCAAATGATACCCCTTGGAACATGGCTAACAATTATTATTGGGAAAGCGTTGTTCCGCAATTAATATCGGCGCTAAAAGCCGGAGATTGGGTTTTTATGGTGAATGATATGTCCAGCTTTTCACCAAAAGAAATTTCAACCGAATCTGCAAACAATTTAGAGATTCTTAGAAAAGGCCTTGAAACTTTTTCGAACGATCTCGCACTGCGGCAGATTAATTTGGCAATACTGCATGGAAATCCATTTACTCGAGAAGCAAACTGTGATCCCTCATTTGGAATCAAACAATGGTTTTCACCAATTGGTAGCTTATGTACTTTCTTAACAAAAGCAGAGACCATTAATCGACGTAGCAACTTGGATCAAATACTCGCAGGCCTTGTTAATCAAAATAAAATTACGGTCGTAGATTTACTCGATATATTTTGTCCGGAAGAAATTTGCAGCTACCAAGCGAAAAATGGCGAAGTTTTATATCGCGACTTTTGGTCTCATCCATCTATTGAGGGTGCTCGATTAGCTGCCCCGGTAATCCGTCGAGCTTTAAATTCGTCGGGATCGGATTCTTGATGTTGCAAACACAAGGAGGCTGCGGCTAAAGAAGCGAAGATGAACGTTCCAGGTTACAGCCATAATGGCTTCCGCAGTAAACAAGTCACTGCGACGAAGCAAGGCGGAATCGGTAATAATAGAAGCTAAATAAGTTCCTGATTAGAGTCCTAATCTGGAATAAGTTTGATTACGTATATCTCAATTAAGATTGACATACTCAAAGTTATAAAATCAGCGCCGGAAATTTTTGATTTCGCATTTTTTTGCGTAAGCATGAAGAAATGAGTGTTTTAAAAATTGGCATAATCCGCTTTATTGGGTATATTGTTCACCCAACGGCATTAAAGTCAATTTTGAACAAAAACTGATAAACAACAGTTTTTTGTAAAAAACGGCAATAATATCGATAGAAGACAAAATGACTATGAACCTTATACAGGTTAGGAAAAGGCAGTTTTGTAATTAGTTAAAGCCATGAGCCTAGATTTCGGAATTGGTAAGCTAGAGGTGTTGCCGGCACAGAGGTCTTCACGGTGTCCTCTGACTGGGCTTACCGGTTCTGATGTCAGGAATAGCCGATCACTTTAATTAACTGCCATAACCATCAACCTATAGATTGTTAATAGCCATTTTAAACAATTAACTTGCTGTTGAATTATAATTGCCGTTTAGCGCATCGTGCGGCGGTAAAGAATGGCAGTGCGACGACTTAGCGCCTGTTTATAATAAAAAATAATCTCACTTACGGAATGACTATGTCAAATTTTCCCATTGATCTAGGCGCTTATCAGCGCATCAGTTTGAATCCAAGCAGTACGAGTTTAACTGCCGAGCAGCGGGCGGCTCTAAAAGCCAATATCCAGCTTTGCCGCGACGCCATCGTGTTTTTCACCGCAACCGGTGCTGCGCGTGGAGTTGGCGGACATACCGGCGGACCTTATGATACGGTTCCGGAAGTCATGATTATGGACGCCCTGTTCCGCGGTGCGGCTGACCAATTCGTACCGATCTTCTTCGATGAAGCCGGGCATCGGGTGGCTACGCAGTATTTGCTGTCTACACTGAACGGCGATTTGCCGGCGGAACGTTTGATGGAATACCGGGCTGCGCATTCGCATCTGCCCGGCCACCCGGAGCTAGGGTTTACGCCGGGAGTCAAATTCAGTTCCGGACGCTTGGGTCACATGTGGCCTTATGTTAACGGCGTCGCCATAGCGAATCCCGGCAAAATTTTATTCTGTCTTGGCTCCGACGGTTCACAGCAGGAAGGTAACGATGCCGAAGCTGCGCGTCTTGCGGTAGCGCAAAACTTGAATGTGAAACTGATAATCGACGATAACGATGTCACCATTGCCGGTCACCCTTCCCATTATCTGAAGGGGTGCACAACTGCCAAGACCCTGACGGGTCACGGCCTCACGGTGCTGGAAGGCGACGGCGAGGATATTGATAGCCTCTATCAACGCATTATCACTGCCATCAATACGCCTGGCCCGGTGGCGGTCATCAATCACCGGCCTATGTGTCCCGGTATTGCCGGTCTGGAAGGTTCGACTCACGGTCATGATGTAGTTTCCGTCAAAGTTGCTTTGGAATATCTGGAGGCTCACGGACAAACAGCGGCCGCAGAACACCTGAAGACCATTAAAGCGCCGAAAAATGACGCGGTGTTCCTGGGTTCCAGCGACAAATGGGATGCTAATCGAAATGTATTTGGTGACGCCGCCGTAGCGATACTCGGCCGATTGAGCGAAGCGGAGCGCATTGAAAAAGTGCGGGTGGTTGACAGCGATTTGGAAGGTTCCTGCGGCTTAAAGAAAATCCACGATGCATTTCCGGAAATTTTTATTTCCTCCGGCATCATGGAGCGCGGCAATTTCTCGGCAGCAGCCGGTTTTGGTATGGAAAAAGGCAAGCAAGGGATTTTCGGAACTTTTAGTGCCTTTCTTGAAATGACTATTTCCGAAATCACTATGGCCAGATTAAATCATTCCAATGTGCTGAGCCACTATTCCCACTCCGGGATAGACGATATGGCTGACAACACCTGCCACTTCGGCTTGAACAATTTCTTCGCAGACAACGGCTTGAGTGACGGTTACGACACTCAATTGTATTTCCCTGCCGATCCGCTGCAAATGAAAGCTTGCTTGGAAACCATTTTCTTCAATCCCGGCTTGCGCTTTGTATTCTCGACTCGCTCCAAAGTCCCGACTATTCTGGACAGCAACGGTAAGGAGTGCTTCGGCGGCGATTATAAATTTGTTTCCGGCAAGGATGAAGTGATACGCGAAGGCACGCAAGGCTATATCGTCAGCTTCGGCGAAGCTTTATACCGCTCACTTGACGCTGTCGAACGCTTAAAACAACAAGGCGTTGATGTGGGTTTGATTAACAAACCGACCTTGAATGTAGTTGACGAAGAGATGTTGGCGAAAATTGGCAAATCCCCACGGGTTCTGGTTGTTGAGGCTTTTAACCGGAAAACCGGTTTGGGTAGCCGTTTGGGCACTTGGTTGCTGGAGCGCGGCTTAACGCCTAAATATTCGCATATCGGCACCCATAAAGAAGGTTGCGGCGGTCTATGGGAACAATTCCCGCATCAAGGTATTGACCCTGACGGCATTATTGCTAGTTTCTTAAAAGGTTAGTCCACGCCTTTGTGAGGGCACAGGATGTGCCCTTTATTGGCTGTTAGTTATATCCACATCATCAGAAAATTTCGATTTGCTTGATGAAACACTAAAGTTCATTGATCAACGAGGATTGAATTATGTCGGAAATCATTTATGTCTTAACAGTTTTGTTTTTTGCTTTTGCGGTTTATCAGGTCATTGGCGATAGAATTGCGGTTTTAATTAAAACGGCTTTTCCGCGGCATTAATTGATCTTAACCGCTCTAAATGTTGAATAATCATTTGATAGCCTTCAATGCAAAAAAGAATTATCGCGGATAACCGGCCGGATTCAGAGCTTTCGCTAGGGAACTGGTTGGACTTAGAGCAGCTTGCAGAGGTGGAAATTTCTTCGGAAGATCCGGCCTATCCAATTGAGGCGGCTTTGTTGCCCGGTATGAATCAAGGCTGGCGGGCGAATAAACCCGGAACTCAAACCATACGCCTGCTATTTAAGCAGCCGCAACAGGTTCAGCGTATCCAGCTCAGCTTTATTGAATCAGTATCCAGCAGAACACAGGAGTACGTGCTTCGACTGTCTCAGGATAACGGGAAGTCGTTTAGAGAAATCGTGCGGCAGCAATGGAATTTTAGTCCTGAAGGAGCAACTACAGAGTTGGAAGAGCACGTTGTGGGATTGCCTGTGACTATGCTCGAATTGATCATTACCCCTGATATCAGCGGTCAACCTGCCATCGCTTCCCTCGATAAATGGCGGGTTTTCTGAAAATCCGCTAGTAATATTTACTCTAAAACATTGCTTAAGTTGGTTTTAGCCAGCGCTCTGATAAACCACTTGCGGACATTCGGCTCGATTGTCCGCAAAGCGTTTCAAGATAACAGCGCGTTTTTGCAAGTCTTTTGCGAAACACGGATACTCGGCGGTGTTGTCCAGCAAACAGTTCAGGTTGGCAAGCAGCAACGGGTGTACTGGTTGCGGTAGGCTGTAAACCATCCAGATACCTTCCCGTTTAGCCATAACGAACCCAAGCTTTTTCATGTATTGCAGTTGCTTGGAGGTTTTTACCTGAGTCTCATCCAGAATTTCCTGCAAGTGGCACACACATAAGGGACCGTGCTTTAACAGATTTAGTACCCGCAAGCGTTGCAAGTCGCTAAGACATTTATATAGATTATCTAATTCCACGTCTTTAATATCCTTTATTTTATATATGCTAAATAAGTATATATTAGTTGCATGAAAGTTTGCTTTTATCTGTTCAGCTAAAGCTAAGCAGGTATAGGATGAGAAGAACGAAAGTGAAATCCATCACACAGCTTTACAACGATGAGTTTCACAGACGTTCTATCCATCTACACTGAATAGTTGCGTTTTTTTATCCAAAAAACAAGTTGGTAGAGCAATGCTACCTTAAACAGCCCGAGAGAAACTGAATTTAAGCCTAAATTTGATTTGAACTTCAAGATTGAAATGTTATATTATAACAATCGAGTTTGACACAAATTTAGGCTAATAAGTTTGAGCTTTACAAAAGTAGTTGAGCCTATCGTATACCGTTCGCTCTCGGTAACAGCTCCTGAGTTGCCCTACCTTCTGCATCCATACAAGCCTATCGAAGGCTTGAGCAGGATACGATAGGTTCGGCAGAATGGCCGGCTAGGTAAGTCAGATGGTATTTTAGGATTATTGCAGAGACCTATGAAACTAATCTTTAATTAATAATCCTATTCGCAATGTTATAACATAAGATTAAATAAGATTAAAAAGGATATTTACATGAATAAAAAGCTTATATTTTTGATGTTTTCGGCTGGAACAACCTCAATGGCTTATTCTGCCGAACAATCAGTTCAGCAGATTCCTGCGCAAACTGAAGCGCAGGATGAAAATATACAAACTGATGGCAAGCAGAAGCCCAAGCCTAAATCCGCTGCTACGGAAACACTAGCCGCCGAAAATGAACATGAGCTGGAAACTATTATTGTGACTTCACCCTTGCCGACCAGGCTTTCCGACGCGACCGCGCCAGTCACGGTGCTAAGTGGTGACGATTTGTCCATGAAAATGGGTCATACCATAGGCGAGACTTTGAAACAGGAACTGGGGATTACCAGCCAGTCATTCGGCCCAGGTGTCGGCACTCCGGTGATCCGTGGTCAGAGCGGGCCAAGGGTGCGGGTATTGGAGAACGGTATCGGCAGTAACGACGTCTCTCAATTGAGTCCGGATCACGCTACCAGTATTGAACCGGCCATGGCCGAGAGCATAGAAGTGCTGCGCGGTCCGGCCACCTTGCTCTACGGCAGCGGGGCGATGGGCGGGGTGGTGAATATCATTGATAACCGGATTCCTACCCACTTATATAGCAAACCCGTCAATATTACTTTTGATCAGCGTTATGACTCGGCGTTTAATGAATCCAGTTCCGCAATGAAATCTGAAGGCAGCTATGGGCGCTGGGCTTATCATTTGGATGGTTTATACCGGGATCGGGGCGATATGTCTATTGGTGGCTCCGCCATAGACGCCAATAAGGCTCAAGCCCTGGACCCAACCTTGACGGTGGTGAGTAACAGCCACGGCGTCATCCCCAATACCTTTGCGCAAACGCTAAATGGCGCTCTCGGAGGTTCTTACGTCAGCGATGCAGGCTTTATCGGGATCGGTATTAATCAGTTCCATAACAATTACGGTATAGCCCCTGACGGCGGCACATTTAGCCAAAATGGCTTAAATTACGCAGACCCCAATACCCGTATTGATCAAATGCAGACTAAGTATGATATTAAAAGTGAGTTAATTAATCCTTTTAGCTTTGCCGAAAAATTGGCTATGCGTATGGGTTACACTGATTATTACCATACTGAATGGGACGGCGGCCAGCCAGGCATAAGCTATAATCCCGGCACGGCATTCAGTAACAAAACTTATGAAGGACGTGTCGAACTTACCCACAAGCCAATTGGGCCATTGAAGGGCGCAGTCGGTGTGCAAGTAATTTCCAGTCAATTTGCCGCTTTCGATTTTCCATCCGGCGGTGTGCCTAATGTTGATCTACCTCTGGCGCCATCCGCCAACATCGTCACCAATATTGTCCCTAACACCCAAACCAGCAGCGTCGGGGTATTTGGTATGGAGTCGCTGGAGTTTGGGCCGGTCAAATATCAATTGGGCTTAAGAGTGGAGGACACCACGCTCACGCCCAATGTCAATAGCGGTTATACGGCGCCTTACATCCTGGCCAGCGGCTCAGGCTATAACTATAGCGTTGGCTCTTCCTATAACTATATTCCGATCAGCGCTTCCGCTTCCGCCTTATGGAAACTGGATGAGATTAATAGCTTAAATATGGCGCTCACCCGTTCGCAGCGGGCCCCGCAAGTACAGGAACTGTTCTCCAACGGTTATCACGACGCTACCCGCAGCTATGAGTTAGGCGACCCCAATCTGCAAATGGAAACCTCATACAATCTGGATTTCGGTTACAAATTCAAAACCAAATGGATGCGCGCCGAACTGGATTTATTCAATAACTGGGCGAACAATTACATCTATCAGCAACGTACCGGTGAATTTGTCCCGCAAGGTTTTATACCCACATCCGGTAATGCCTTAAGTCTAGCTAACGCTCAATGCCAAGCCGGATCGACCACCGGCGCATGCACCCCGGTGACAGCCAGTTACCAGGCCGGCGCTATTTTCAGAGGCTACGAAAGCAAGCTGGTTTTCCCTATAGCGGAACCCGGTAACGGCGCTTTGGATTTGACCTTATTCAGCGATTATACCAATGGCACTTTTGTCGCTACCGGCGCTGCTGTGCCGCGTATGCCGCCGCTGCGCTTCGGTTTTCAATGGGACTATACTCATAAAGATTGGTCTGGAAATCTGCGCTTCACCCGCGGGCAGGCTCAGGAGCATCCCGGCGCAAACGACACCACGACCGCCGGCTACTATTTGTTGACAATGGGCGCGGAGTATAAAATCAAAGACTTCCACGAAACCAATATCATGTTATTTCTGAAAGGTAACAACCTGCTGAACGAAAACATCCGCAACTCGGTATCGTATTTACGCAATTTTGCACCGGAACCGGGACGCGGCGCGCAAGTGGGAATTAGAGTCACATTTTGATTTAGCCGGATGGGTGAACGATAGTAAAACCCATCAAGTAGGCTTTTCAAATCAGCCTTCGGATTACCGATACGCACCGTCAATTAAATGCTGCCGAAAATTCGGCGCATGCCGATTTAACGTGAAGCCTGTCACAACAGGTGTCGAAATTCCGTCGTGCTACTCGTCAAAGGCGGCAATAAATTGCCGCCTATTGGTTTCTTGATATAGACCTGTATACATAACATATTGTTTTAAATAAAATATAAAAAACTGGCATGTTCTTGGCTATTTGGAGGTTAAGCCTTTCAAAAATTCCGGGGATGTGTCATGAAAGAACAATCAGCCGATTTAGCGGTAGTCAGTAATAAGAGTTTTGAATCTTCTACAGCCGTCAATCTTCAACATTACGATATTAGTAGCGCTTTGCAAACTACTTTGGAGTTTGATCAACTGATTAATATATTCTGTCATAAAATCAGTGTGATGCTACAGCAAAACAGTTATGAATACGTGAATGAAGAATTCGATCTGAACATCAAACGCGGTATAGTCGCCAGACATTCCTGTAGTTATGCCTTGAAGGTCGAAGAACAACAATTAGGCGAGTTAAAATTGACTCGCAGTCAGCGCTTTAATAAAGAAGAGCTTAAAATGCTGGAAAGTTTGTTGTGTTGCTTGATTTATCCGCTTAGAAACGCCACACTTTTCCAACGCGCTTTGAAAATGGCTTTTACCGATCAGTTAACCAAAGTCAATAACCGGGCCGCCTTTAACGATACGCTGTTTCGCGAGATCAAACGCGCGGAACGCAACGCCAAACCGTTATCGGTGATTTTTATCGATATTGATCATTTTAAATTGCTGAATGACAACTACGGCCACGATTGCGGCGATATGGTGTTGTCTTCCGTGGCCGGCTGGTTAAAAGACAGTGTGCGCGGCAGCGATTCGGTGTTTCGTTTCGGCGGCGAGGAGTTTGTGATTATATTGAGTGAGACCAATGTGGAAGCAGCCCGTATCATTGCGGAACGGATACGCGCGGATATTGAATCACATACCTTGGCGTACGGCATGGAACTGGTTAATGTTACTGCCAGCCTTGGGGTTAGCTGCTTAGCCAATGAGGAAAAAGATGACGCCTTGTTAAAAAGAGCCGATGCAGCAATGTATCAGGCTAAACAGGCCGGCCGTAACCGGGTCTGTGTAGCCTGAAACGGTTAACCCGGATTTTTAGTTTTCAAAAATATCGGCGCCTTTAGGCGGCTTAAAAGAGAAAAGGCTATCGTTTAGCGTTGGATTAAGCTTGATGTCGGAAAAATAAATCCGGGTTAATTGTCCAAAATTATCACTCAATTCCATTCCGGACAATTCACCATTGCTTAAACCGATCAGGATGTATTTGAAACCGCTGTCTTCATTCTTGGGCGATAATTTAATCCAGTCCATGCCTTCGTCGCTGCCTTGTTCGGCCAGGTCAAATTTTTCTTCCACATTGATCTGGCCGGTCAGCAATAAAGCTGGTGTCGAGCCCAGCGAGTCATCCAGCTTTTTCACGGTGACCTGTTCCAGATCGGCATCGTAAAACCAGACCTTGCCGCCGTTTGAAACGATTTCCTGCACAAACGGCTTTTCGTAATTCCAGCGGAATTTTCCAGGGCGGCTTAAGTAAAATTTGCCGTAACTGCTTTGCACGGCCCGGCCGGACTTGTCCAGATTAGTTTGTTTAAAAGAGGCCGATAAACTGGTGCTTTTATGCAATATGGTTTTTAATTGGGCTATAGGCGTTTGTTCCAGCGCAGAACAAAGCGGCGCGGACAATATGGCAACAATCAGGGTAAGCAGAAGTTTTATCAGCATATTTACAATGGGTTTAATTTATTTAGCCAGTTATTAACATTTTCCAGCGGCGTGCCGCAATCGGCAAACTCGGAAGGTCCGGAATTTTCGACAAACGGATAAAGCAGCGCGCCTGGACAATTTTCACTGCTAAGCAAACCGGATGCGGAATCTATCCATTTCATTTCAACATTGTCCGGCGGCAGCAGTGTTACCGGTTTTTTTGATACTTGCCGCATCATTTCCGCCCAAACCTGCAACGCGCCGCTACCGCCGGTTAAGCCGGTGGGTTTATTGTCGTCCCGGCCTATCCACACCACAGCAAGATAATCGCCGCTAAATCCGGCAAACCAGCTATCCCGTAATTGATTAGTGGTGCCGGTTTTGCCAACCAAAGCCATCTCCGGACTCATATAGTTATAAACGGAATGACCGGTGCCGGAACGCATGACTTCCTGCAAGATGGTATTGGTGATGAAAGTGGCGGCCGGGTCGATGGTCTGGCGAAGCATTAACGGATAACTTTGTAAAGCTTTGCCGTCTGCGGCGTTGACTGCGCGAATTGAGCGCAACGGCGTGGAAAAACCATCGCCAGCCAGAGTTTGGTACATCTGAGTGACTTCAATCGGGGTCAGCTGAGCGGCGCCCAGCAAAAATGAAGGATATAAATCAACCTGTCTGTTGACCCCCATACTTTTCAAAGTGTTGGCTATTCGGGACAAACCTATGTCCATGCCGATACGCACGGTTGCCATATTGTATGAGTTTGCCAAGGCGGTGTGCAGGGCGACGACGCCGTGTTCGCGGTTGTCAAAATTATCCGGCGACCAGAATTTACCTTTTTCAGCTTCAATTTCCATTTGGGTGTCACTGACAGGGGTAACGATAGTATATCGATCAGGGTATTCCAGTGCAGTCAGATAGATGACCGGTTTGATTAACGAACCTATAGGTCTTACCGCATCCAAAGCCCGGTTAAAACCGGTAGCGGCAGAATTTCTGCCGCCGGCCAGCGCCACGATTTCACCGCTGTCGCGGCGGGTGACAATGGCGGCGCTTTGCAGATCGTCGCTCTTTGGGCTTTTTTCCAGTTTGAGAAGTTTGTCGGTAATGGTTTTTTCCAGAGTATCCTGGACTCTGGTATCCAAAGTGGTGACGATTCTTAAACCTTCAGACGTGAGGTCTTCTTCTTTATATTCCTGTTTGAGCTGACGCTTGACCAAATCGATAAAATCGGGATAACGATTAGCCGAACGATGGGTGACGGAGGCTACATTCAAAGGTTCTTTTTTGGCTTCGGCCGCTTGCTGCTGAGTCAGATAGCCTTCGTCCAGCATGGAATCCAGCACCAGATTGCGTCTTTCCAAAGCCCGTTCCGGATTTTTGCGCGGATCGTAAAACGACGGCCCTCTCACCAATGCCACCAACGTTGACATCTGAGTTAAAGACAAGTCTTTTAAAGACTGGCCAAAGTAAAATTCGCTGGCCAGCCCAAAACCATGTACGGCGCTGACGCCGTCCTGGCCCAGGAAAATTTCATTCAGATAGGCTTCTAAAATTTCATTCTTGCTGTAATGATATTCCAGAATCAAGGCCATTAAAGCCTCATTGATCTTTCTAACCAGGCTGCGTTCATTTGTCAGAAAGAAGTTTTTGACTAGCTGTTGGGTAATGGTGCTGCCGCCGGCTACAAATCCGCCGGCTTTGGCATTAGTCCACATCGCTCTCAAAATACCTTTGGGCGATAAACCGAAGTGATTGTAGAAGTCGCGGTCTTCAGTGGATAATAGCCCTTGCAGTAATTGTTTTGGGGTTTCATCCAGTTTGATCAGGATGCGATCTTCCTTGCGGGTCGGATAAAAACTGCCGATTTGCACCGGATCAAGTCTGACTATCGCCAAATCGGCGAGCGTATCTTTGTCTAATAATGCGGAAATTAAGCCGCCGGAAAATCCAACGGTCATTTTACGGCTTTCCTGCGGGGTATCGCCAAAATTGAAGCTATGGGTTTTAACGTAAACCTGACCGCCTTTGATGAAGTAAGAGCCTTCGCCGGTTAACTGATCATCCTGTCTATAATGCAGTTGCAGCAACAGGTCTTCAAGATTTTTGGCCGAAAACGGCAAGCCTACATATAACTCGACCGGGCTGGCGTAGACACGGGCAGGTATGGACCAGCGCTTTCCCTCAAACTGTTCGCGAACGGTATAATCCAGATAGCCGACATAGGAAAAAACAAAAACACCACCTATCAAAAGGGCTGGAAGAATAAGAAATAGCAGCCAGTTGGATTTGCTAGGGTTTTTTCTGTAGCGTGATGTCGAAGTGGTCTTTTTTCTAGGTCTTTTAGCCATTAATTGTGCTGTTGGTCTCGCTGTGCAATACTCGTTAAGCTTGGTTCGGGTGGCAAGCAGCCAAAAGTTAAGGGGTAATTATTTTAATCATTATGCAACAAATCAATAAAATTCGCGACCATACATCTATTTTTTATCAAACCTGCTTGCTCAGACTTTGACTTTTTGTCGAGAATTCAGCGATACTTTTACGTTTGTAAGCAACTCAGTCTGAGAAAAGTCAGCGCCATCAAAGATTGGGTAATTTCGTATGGAAAAAACATGAATGAAAATGAAAATCGGCGGCATACCCGTCTTAATCATCACGCAGAAATAAAAGTGGTGATGCCGGATGCCACTCAAACCTTACAGGTAAATATGAAAGACCTATCTGAAAGCGGTTTGTTCCTGATGTGTGAAAAACAAATTATTCCGCCGATAGGCACGATAGTTCAGGTGCAAACCACCGAATTTGAAGGAGCGCCCATTCAGCAGGCTAAAGTGATTCGGGTTGAGGAAGGCGTTGGCTTTGGCGTGGAGTTTTTACTTGAAAGTTCATAAATAAATTCTCAGCGCGAAACTAATTGATTTAACGCCCAGCCGGCATGTTCACGAACTGTTTCCGCTTCGTGATTCAGCCGGGCGGATAAGGCTTGTTGCACGTCTTCTCCGCCTTGACCGTTTCCCAAGGCCACGGCAATGTTTCGCAGCCAGCGATGGTGGCCTATCCTACGGATGGCGGAGCCTTCGGTTTTGTCCAGAAACTCCTTTTCA
This sequence comes from uncultured Pseudomonadota bacterium, assembly GCA_963741375.1. Classification (GTDB taxonomy): domain Bacteria; phylum Pseudomonadota; class Gammaproteobacteria; order Methylococcales; family Methylomonadaceae; genus Methylomonas. The sequence goes on along the minus strand of CAVUMJ010000049.1, from coordinate 3,914 downwards.
CTCCACAGGAATAATTCCAAAAGAGTCGCCTTGTCCAGATTGTACCTGGGTTTAAAGTCGTTTTCGGCACTGAGTTTGGCAAATCTGTTCCAGGGGCAAATCAGTTGGCAATCATCGCAGCCATAAATTCGGTTGCCGATTAAAGGCCGGAGCATTTCCGGTATGCTGCCGTGCAATTCAATGGTTAAATAGGAAATACAACGGCGGGCATCAACCTGATAGGGGGCCGTTATGGCCTGCGTAGGGCAAATATCCAGACAGGCCCGGCATACTCCGCAATGATTAGCCGCCGGCTGGTCGGCAGGCAAGGGCAGGCTAGTGTAAATTTCACCCAGAAAGAACCAGGAACCGGCCTGACGATTAAGCAGATTGCTATGCTTGCCTATCCAGCCTAGCCCGGCTTTTTCAGCAATAGCTTTTTCAAGAACCGGAGCGCTGTCAACAAAGGCGCGATATTCGCTGTCCGGCTGCTCGGCCATAATCCTGTCGGCCAACTTTTGCAACCGGTTACGCAATAATTTGTGATAATCGCGGCCTAATGCATATCTGGAGATAAAAGCCTGGGCCGGTTCATCGATCATAGCGCTGAATTGGGCGGGATGCTCGGGAAGATAATCCATTCTGACACTGATAATGCTTTGCGTATCGGCTTGCAATAATTCCGGCCTGCTGCGTTTTAGTCCATGCTTGGCCATATAATGCATGTCGCCGTGTCTGCCTTGCGCCAGCCAGTTTTGCAAATGCTTTTCGGCTTTTGACAAGTCGGTATCGCTGATGCCGACTTGCTGAAAGCCCAGCTCTAATCCCCATTGTTTGATTTTTAGGGCTAACTGCTTAAAATCAGGATGATGGGAATGTTGCATACGATTAAACTGTTTGGAAAAGCCAGGCGCAATTTTACATTTTACAACTGAAACTACTTATTAGCATCATGCCAAATACTTCAGAATGCTTGTATCGCGCCGCACAAATACGTGAAGCGGAACGGATTGCCATTGAAGAACTGCACATTACCGGCGATGAATTAATGCGCAGGGCAGGGAGCGCGGCTTTTGCATTATTGCAGAAGCAATGGCCTGAAACCAAACGGATTTCGGTTTTTTGCGGTTCGGGCAATAATGGCGGCGACGGTTATGTTGTGGCAAAACTGGCATGGCAGGCCGGTTATCAACTGCGGGTTTTTGCAATTGAAGACACCGCTTTATTAAAAGGCGAAGCCCTGGCGGCTTGTCAGGAGTTTTTGCAAGCCGGCGGCGAGGTAAACGTTTTCAGCCCGGACTGTTTTATTCCGCCGGATGGCATTATTGTCGATGCTTTATTAGGCATAGGCATTAATCGGCAGGTCATGGGCAATTATGCCTTAGCCATTAACGCCATCAATGCTAGTGACAACCCGGTTCTGGCCATGGATATCTGCTCCGGTTTGCATGCCGATACTGGCTGCGCGATGGGCAATGCGGTTCAAGCCGATTTTACCATCAGCTTTATAGGCTTAAAATGCGGATTATTTACCGCGGATGCGGCAAATTACTGCGGTGAAATCATTTGCGCGGATTTAGCCCTGCCGGAAGCCATTTTTGCCGCTATACAGCCATTGGCGCGTTTGCAAACCAAAACCGCCTTGCCTGTTAAATCCAGAACTGCCCATAAGGGACATTTTGGGCATGTGTTGTGCGTGGGCGGTAATTTCGGTTATTCCGGCGCCATTCGTATGGCTGCCGAGGCGGCCTTGCGCACGGGGGCAGGGCTGGTCAGCATTGCCAGCCGGGCGTCGCATGCCGACATGTTGAATATAGGCCGGCCGGAATTAATGTGTCATGCCGTAGAAGACGTACGGGAGCTGCAAAAGTTGTTAGCCGGAGCCGACGTGGTGGTGATTGGGCCGGGGCTGGGGCAGGACGATTGGGCGCAGGCTCTGTTCAATGCGGTAATCGCCTGCGAGTTGCCTAAAGTGGTGGATGCAGATGCGCTTAATCTATTAGCCAAAACACCGGTTCAGCGCAATGACTGGATTTTAACCCCTCATCCGGGTGAAGCTTCAAGACTTCTGGATTGCAGCACATCCGCTATTGGTGAAGATCGGTATTTGGCAATCCAGTCCCTGCAAAACACCTATGGCGGCGTCTGCGTTTTAAAAGGTTCCGGCAGCCTGCTCAGCGACGGCAGACAACTTTTCGTCGCCACTACCGGCAATCCCGGCATGTCCAGCGGCGGCATGGGCGATGTGCTGTCAGGCATCATCGCCGGATTGCGGGCCATAGGCCTGAGTAGTTTGGCGGCCGCCAATCTAGGCGTTTACGTGCATGGAGAAGCGGCAGACCGCCAAGCTTCAAAACATGGCGAATACGGCATGCTGGCAAGCGATTTGTTTGCGGAAATGAGAGCCTGTCTGAATCAACGATAGAGTCATAGTTAAGGGCTTCATGATAAAATTAGTTTGGCCTAAAATTATACGTAGGGTGGGTAAAATTCCATGCACGAACATCAACTGACAAATTGGCAGCATTCCCACAACTACACCCGGATTAACCGAAAGGGTGAGAATCGAGCCAAGTGGGTGTTAATGCTGACCTTTATCACCATGTTGGTGGAAATCTTTGCCGGGATGCAATTTCATTCCATGGCGCTGCTGGCGGACGGCTGGCATATGTCAACCCATGTTTTAGCTTTCTTGATTGCGCTTTTTGCGTATCGTTATATCCGTTTGCATGAACATGACCATACTTTTGCTTTTAGCCCGGCAAAAGTTGGGATTTTAGGCGGATTCGCCAGTTCCGTCGCTTTGGCGATGGTTGCGTTGATGATGGTGGCGGAATCCGTGCAAAGACTGGTGCAGCCTGCCGAGATCTATTTTGATGAAGCATTGATAGTGGCCGGAATCGGCTTATTCATTAATTTGCTCAGCGCTTTGCTGCTAAAAGACGATCATCACGATCACCACCCGCATCACCACGAACACGACAATGATCATGACCACCGTCATCACCATCATGATCATAATTTGCGGGCAGCCTATTTACATGTGGTTGCCGATGCCTTGACGTCCATATTGGCCATTATCGCCTTATTGTGCGGAAAATATTATGGCTGGACCTGGCTGGACGCCGTCATGGGCATGGTTGGCGCAGCCATTATTTTGGTTTGGGCCGCCGGGTTGATTAAGGACACCAGTCCGGTGTTGCTGGATCAAAGCGTTGATGAGCATTATCAGAGTTTAATCAAGGCGGCGCTGGAAGAAGATGGCGAGTGCAAGGTCAGCGATTTGCACATCTGGCGTTTAACCGCCACTCATCAGGCTGCAATTGTGGTGGTCATCACCCGTTATCCCAAACCGCCTAATTATTACAAGGCATTACTCAGCAACTTTGTGCAACTTGACCATGTTACGGTTGAAGTAAACTGCTGCGTGGGCGACGATTGCCTTTCGCCGGATGTTGAAAATTTAAAACCGCAGCCTTGATGAGACAGAGCGTAATCGAGGTCAAGGCTACGCGCCCATACCTAAAAACTGCCGGATAATGAACTGACAGATTGCTTGCCGGTCATTAAGATCAAGACAGGGAAGATGCGGGGGGGTGGCTAAAGGCTGGTCGCTGGCAATGGCGATAATCCCGGAATCGTTAGGGTAAAGTAAAGGCTTGCCGAGGCTTGGCCTGTGCAGCTCGATTTTTGGAAAAGCCTGTTCCCTGAATCCCTCCACCAAAATCAAATCGGTGTGGCTGGCTGCAAAGGCCTGTATTTGTTCCGCCAGGATAATTTCACAGGGTGCGGGGAATTCGTCTATCAATACCCGGCGATAAGGTGAAACCAGCATTAAAGGGGTTGCCCCGGCTTTTCTAAGCTTAAAACTGTCTTTGCCGGGTTGATCGATTTCAAAGTCGTGATGGGAATATTTAATGACGCCTATCCGTAAG
>CAVUMJ010000048.1:0-10499 GCA_963741375.1 uncultured Pseudomonadota bacterium | reverse complement strand
ACCAATTTTGTGCCGTTCGTTTGGGCGCCTTAATTAATGGAAATAAAACTATAGGTTTCATCAATGTTCAAATCTATTCAAATCACTAACTTCAAAGGCTTGTCAAAGCTCAAGATAGATGATGCGTCATTGGTGAATTTGATTGCCGGCAAAAATAATGTTGGCAAAACTTCCGTACTTGAAGCCTTGTGTTTGTACCTTGACTGGTTAAATCCGGCTAGCATTATCAAAATTCATGGCAGGCGCGGCTTTCCTCTGTTCTCAGATACCCAAGATATGATGTGGGGGCCTATTTTTAGCGATTATGATTTACAGAAACCTATCGAAATTGCTTTAGAAGACAACTCCGGCAAAACCAGCAATTTAAGAATCAATCTTAACAAAAGTTATACTAGACCAGTAAATCAATCTGTTGCGTTCAGCCCGTTGAATAGTCAACCAGTCAATGCAAATGCCTTTAACTCCACTGTTGTGGCGTTAGATATGACCTACGCTCAAAATGGTAAAAATGCTTTAGTCATACATCAGGTAATTGAAGGAAACAATGTCACAACCTATAGAGACAACGATATATTTAATTTTAAACAAATAGAAGCCTATTTTATGTCGGCTGGATCAAGGACGCCTTTCCAGGAAGACGCCATCAAATTCGGTAAATTAGATGTTAAAGGCAAAGTTGACCAACTCGTAAATCTTATGAAAGAAACCATAGAACCGAGATTGATCTATTTATCATCGGTAGCACTAGAGAGTCAATCCGTTATTTACGCCAAGTTACAGGGCATAGAAAGAAAAATCCCCGTGTCTTTTATGGGAGACGGCATGGCTAGATTGATTTCAATTATTCTTGCAATTTCAAACTGTGAAAATGGCTGTGTTTTTATAGACGAAATCGAAAAACGGCATTCATTACTCGGTTTTTCCCAAAATATGGAATGGCATTATTAGAGCGGCTGAAGAATATAACTGTCAGGTTTTTGCCACCACCCATAGCTATGAGTGCCTTGAGTCCGCCGTTAACGGTATTGAAACAGGCTCGCAAGATCACTTTAGATATATAAGATTGGACAGGGATAATAATAAAATAATCAGCAATACTTATTCATTTGCAGCGTTATCGACTTCTATTGTTCATGAATGGGAAGTAAGATAATGAGAAATCAAATTGACAAGCAAAAGCTAGTGTTAGTGGAAGGCATGGATGAGAAACGTTTTTTTTCAACAATTATTAATCATTTGAAAATAAAGGATATTCAAATTATGGTAATTGGTGGAAAAGAGAAGTTAGAATCCGTACTGCCCGCATTTATATTACGATCCAACTTTAGTCAAATCACTTCGTTAGCCATTATAGTCGATGCTGATAATAGCGCGGAAAGCGCATTTGATAGCGTTGCAATTTTGCTCAAAAATTGTAGACAGCCTGTTCCGGAAAATCGAAACGAATATGTTAAAGGAGATGAAAAGAAAGTTGGTGTTTATATTCTCCCTGAACCGAATGAACAAAGGCCAATTGCAGTGCAATCGGATTTACGCCTATTGCCCTGACTCATGGGCAGTAGTTTCATATCTCACTTTTAAATCTGATTGAAAAATCAATATCCCACTTAAATTCAACAATTTATTTTTTTAAACCTGCAAAATTTATCAGTTTTTTATTACCGGTCAATGACAAAAAAAAGTATTTTTGGCGTTAATTTTTTAGGTTGACTTAAACCTGGGTTGTATGCTGAAATTCTATTTCGGCATGAAATGAATCATGCCGTTTTAATTCTTAATATCAATACGATAGCAGGATGCGTCGAAGATAGCTCACCGATTTACGCCTCCGCATTTCAGTCACTGTATTAAGCCGTTTTGATTTCGATTTTACTTCGGAATGTACGCCACAACGATTTATACCAAGGAATAGTGATATTTATTTTTTCTGTTTTATTCAACAAGAGGATTGGTTATGAGAAAGCATGTGAAGGCAAGTTTACTGGCTTTATTTACCGGTTTGACGATTGCAAGCACCGGTCAAGCTGAGAGTTACACCTATACAACTATCAATGCCCCAACTGGGAACGAATCAAGGCGATTTCCGGCATTGGCTTAAACGGGGAAGTGTACGGCACGGATGTCAACAGCAGTGGCGTTACCCAGTCATTTGTCTATAACAATGGGCAAGCCAGTAATTTCGCTTATCCTATAACTGGCATACTAAATGATGGAACCATCATTGGCAGTTATAAGGACAGCAATAATAACTGGACCGGTTATGCAGACAAAAATGGCGTTTTGACCGGCATAAATGATCCCCTGGCGGCCGGCGGCACAGTTACTTCCGGGGTTTTCAATGGCGCGGTGGTTGGCTATTATTACGACGCGAATAAAATTCAACAAGGTTTTTCTGAACTGAATGGGGTTTTTACTTCCTTGTCCGATCCCAACGGAGCCAAAGGGACTGTGATTAACGGTGTGTTAAATGACGATACAGCTTATCGTTTTTACGTTACATCAACTGGGAGTGACGTGAATTTTACCGAATCGAAAGGTGTTTTTACAGATTCCCCCTCCAGCTCATTTTCAGTTCCGGGAGCATTGTTCACAACTGTTGAAGGTGTACTCGGCAACGGTGAAATCTATGGTAATTATGTTAATTTAAACTACTTACTGTATGGTTTTACAGAACTGAATGGCGTTTATACCAGCATTGCTGATCCAAACGTGCATTATGTGCCGGACCAGGGTACGACAGTGACAGCGGTAAGAGCTAATGGGGAAGTTTATGGCAATTATAATAACACTTACGGGGGTGTTGCTAACTCCGGTTTTTCAGAAATCAATGGACAATATACCACTATAAGTTATCCAGCTTCCGGCGGTCCCAATAGTAATATCATCAGCACAAATGTTAATGGCGTTAACGCAAATGGAGAAGTATTTGGGACATACACAGCTACAAATAATGTGACATACGGTTTTGTCGCCCTTTCGTCTGTCCCGCTGCCATCGGCATGCTGGTTATTTATTTCCGTGCTGATCAGCTATGCCGGATTTACAAGAAAGTTAAAACATTAAAATCCGTAGCCGCGATTAACCCCTTCTCCAGGACCAGGCTTAGAGCGGACGGGATTTTGGCTGACGTCACTATTTGCGCTATTGCTATTCATAGGAATTAATAAATGAAGAAATTTTTTTATCCTCCGTAGTGGAATGTGTTGTAAACCATTCATATAGAAAATCAACTAATCCGCAATAATCTGCTTGCTTTTGATTAACATCAAAAGCAACATCTGAAAGACTGGATAGCAATCGCCTATGTAAAACTTGATGCGATTCAAGCTCCGGGATAGCCGATTTCTTCCATGATATTTTCTTCGCTGACGAAATGAAATCTAGCATATTCAGTGACTTCATGGAGCAAGCGCTTGATGCGTTGCTGATCGCAACGGCCATTTGCCTCTTTGCTCACTTCAAGAATCAAGCCTAAAAATATCCTATGCTCGGAATCTATGCGCTCATGGCCAATTTCGTATTTACTATCCCATTGTATTTCTTCATAGTTTGTTTCAGATTTGGAAACTCTATTGACTACGTCATTCGCCATGCCTGAATAAGCTTTACACCAGACACTTACCTCCGCCGGCCCATGCCGGCTACGGAGGTAAGTGTCTGGTGTAAAGCTTATTCAGGCATGGCGAATGACGTAGTCAATAGAGTTTCCAAATCTGAAACAAACTATGAAGAAATACAATGGGATAGTAAATACGAAATTGGCCATGAGCGCATAGATTCCGAGCATAGGATATTTTTAGGCTTGATTCTTGAAGTGAGCAAAGAGGCAAATGGCCGTTGCGATCAGCAACGCATCAAGCGCTTGCTCCATGAAGTCACTGAATATGCTAGATTTCATTTCGTCAGCGAAGAAAATATCATGGAAGAAATCGGCTATCCGGAGCTTGAATCGCATCAAGTTTTACATAGGCGATTGCTATCCAGTCTTTCAGATGTTGCTTTTGATGTTAATCAAAAGCAAGCAGATTATTGCGGATTAGTTGATTTTCTATATGAATGGTTTACAACACATACCACTACGGAGGATAAAAAAATTTCTTCATTTATTAATTCCTATGAATAGCAATAGCGCAAATAGTGACGTCAGCCAAAATCCCGTCCGCTCTAAGCCTGGTCCTGGAGAAGGGGTTAATCGCGGCTACGGATTTTAATGTTTTAACTTTCTTGTAAATCCGGCATAGCTGATCAGCACGGAAATAAATAACCAGCATGCCGATGGCAGCGGGACAGACGAAAGGGCGACAAAACCGTATGTCACATTATTTGTAGCTGTGTATGTCCCAAATACTTCTCCATTTGCGTTAACGCCATTAACATTTGTGCTGATGATATTACTATTGGGACCGCCGGAAGCTGGATAACTTATAGTGGTATATTGTCCATTGATTTCTGAAAAACCGGAGTTAGCAACACCCCCGTAAGTGTTATTATAATTGCCATAAACTTCCCCATTAGCTCTTACCGCTGTCACTGTCGTACCCTGGTCCGGCACATAATGCACGTTTGGATCAGCAATGCTGGTATAAACGCCATTCAGTTCTGTAAAACCATACAGTAAGTAGTTTAAATTAACATAATTACCATAGATTTCACCGTTGCCGAGTACACCTTCAACAGTTGTGAACAATGCTCCCGGAACTGAAAATGAGCTGGAGGGGGAATCTGTAAAAACACCTTTCGATTCGGTAAAATTCACGTCACTCCCAGTTGATGTAACGTAAAAACCATAAGCTGTATCGTCATTTAACACACCGTTAATCACAGTCCCTTTGGCTCCGTTGGGATCGGACAAGGAAGTAAAAACCCCATTCAGTTCAGAAAAACCTTGTTGAATTTTATTCGCGTCGTAATAATAGCCAACCACCGCGCCATTGCTCAAAACCCCGGAAGTAACTGTGCCGCCGGCCGCCAGGGGATCATTTATGCCGGTCAAAACGCCATTTTTGTCTGCATAACCGGTCCAGTTATTATTGCTGTCCTTATAACTGCCAATGATGGTTCCATCATTTAGTATGCCAGTTATAGGATAAGCGAAATTACTGGCTTGCCCATTGTTATAGACAAATGACTGGGTAACGCCACTGCTGTTGACATCCGTGCCGTACACTTCCCCGTTTAAGCCAATGCCGGAAATCGCCTTGAATGTCGTTCCAGTTGGGGCATTGATAGTTGTATAGGTGTAACTCTCAGCTTGACCGGTGCTTGCAATCGTCAAACCGGTAAATAAAGCCAGTAAACTTCCTTTCACATGCTTTCTCATAACCAATCCTCTTGTTGAATAAAACAGAAAAAATAAATATCACTATTCCTTGGTATAAATCGTTGTGGCGTACATTCCGAAGTAAAATCGAAATCAAAACGGCTTAATACAGTGACTGAAATGCGGAGGCGTAAATCGGTGAGCTATCTTCGACGCATCCTGCTATCGTATTGATATTAAGAATTAAAACGGCATGATTCATTTCATGCCGAAATAGATTTCAGCATACAACCCAGGTTTAAGTCAACCTAAAAAATTAACGCCAAAAATACTTTTTTTTGTCATTGACCGGTAATAAAAAACTGATAAATTTTGCAGGTTTAAAAAAATAAATTGTTGAATTTAAGTGGGATATTGATTTTTCAATCAGATTTAAAAGTGAGATATGAAAATCTACTGCCCATGAGTTAGGGCAATAGGCGTAAATCCGATTGCACTGCATATTGGCCTTTGTTCATTCGGTTCAAGGAGAATATAAACACCAACTTTCTTCTCATCTTCTTTAACATATTCGTTTCGATTTTCCGGAACAGGCTGTCTACAATTTTTGAGCAAAGTTGCAACGCTATCAAATGCGCTTTCCGCGCTATTATCAGCATCGACTATAATGGCTAACGAAGTGATTTGACTAAAGTTGGATCGTAATATAAATGCGGGCAGTACGGATTCTAACTTCTCTTTTCCACCAATTACCATAATTTGAATATCCTTTATTTTCAAATGATTAATAATTGTTGAAAAAAAACGTTTCTCATCCATGCCTTCCACTAACACTAGCTTTTGCTTGTCAATTTGATTTCTCATTATCTTACTTCCCATTCATGAGCAATAGAAGTCGATAACGCTGCAAATGAATAAGTATTGCTGATTATTTTATTATTATCCCTGTCCAATCTTATATATCTAAAGTGATCTTGCGAGCCTGTTTCAATACCGTTAACGGCGGACTCAAGGCACTCATAGCTATGGGTGGTGGCAAAAACCTGACAGTTATATTCTTCAGCCGCTCTAATAATGCCATTCCATATTTTGGGAAAAACCGAGTAATGAATGCCGTTTTCGATTTCGTCTATAAAAACACAGCCATTTTCACAGTTTGAAATTGCAAGAATAATTGAAATCAATCTAGCCATGCCGTCTCCCATAAAAGACACGGGGATTTTTCTTTCTATGCCCTGTAACTTGGCGTGAATAACGGATTGACTCTCTAGTGCTACCGATGATAAATCGATCAATCTCGGTTCTATGGTTTCTTTCATAAGATTTACGAGTTGGTCAACTTTGCCTTTAACATCTAATTTACCGAATTTGATGGCGTCTTCCTGGAAAGGCGTCCTTGATCCAGCCGACATAAAATAGGCTTCTATTTGTTTAAAATTAAATATATCGTTGTCTCTATAGGTTGTGACATTGTTTCCTTCAATTACCTGATGTATGACTAAAGCATTTTTACCATTTTGAGCGTAGGTCATATCTAACGCCACAACAGTGGAGTTAAAGGCATTTGCATTGACTGGTTGACTATTCAACGGGCTGAACGCAACAGATTGATTTACTGGTCTAGTATAACTTTTGTTAAGATTGATTCTTAAATTGCTGGTTTTGCCGGAGTTGTCTTCTAAAGCAATTTCGATAGGTTTCTGTAAATCATAATCGCTAAAAATAGGCCCCCACATCATATCTTGGGTATCTGAGAACAGAGGAAAGCCGCGCCTGCCATGAATTTTGATAATGCTAGCCGGATTTAACCAGTCAAGGTACAAACACAAGGCTTCAAGTACGGAAGTTTTGCCAACATTATTTTTGCCGGCAATCAAATTCACCAATGACGCATCATCTATCTTGAGCTTTGACAAGCCTTTGAAGTTAGTGATTTGAATAGATTTGAACATTGATGAAACCTATAGTTTTATTTCCATTAATTAAGGCGCCCAAACAAACGGCGCAAAATTCATAAAGGCATTATAGTCGTAAACTCTTCGCACCCCGTCTAAAAATCCTCCCTATCCACAAACCGCGTCCGGCACTTGACTATATCCCTAATCGTCGACTTGCTGCATTCGAACTTTTCGCCCAGCTGGGAGTAGCTGACTACGCCGCCCTCGCCATATAACTCCCGGACCAGCTCGCGGTCTGCGTCGGACAAGAATACCTTGGGGTGCTTCTCGCCGCGGACGTGGCCGGGTTTGGCCTGCAGCCACTGTAGGCGGTTGAATAAGGCAAAAAAGCTCAATCATCTTTTATAATATCTTTCAAATCACGGCTTGAGCCTTCTTTACAAGGTAAAATCCTCAGCCTAAGCTTATTGGCGTCTTCCCAAGTATCTTTTTGTGGCCGGTTGGGGATTTTTAACGAGTCACGGACGATAGCGACAGCTATTGTTCTTTTGTTTGGCTGGGCAGCCTTATGCAATAAGGCAAAGTTTGGGTGCTGGTTAGTTTCGACAAGCTGTTCAAGGGCGTGGAGGTAATTACAGCCTTTTAATTCAACCAAAAAGGTGTATCTACTGTTTTTGGAATGTTGGTAAAAATATAGGCAATCACATTTTTTGATATTGTCATCATCAATCAAACAGCCATCTACCATTATGCCAATAGCCTCTCCGTGTTCACTAGGATTAAGATTAACGCCTCTGCCTTTTTCCTGATAATGCAGTGATTCTTTCAGGCAGCCGGCTTTAGCCATTTCCGCCAAACAATCCCGAACAGCTTTAATCATTATTTATGATCCCATTCTATATCCCGCATTTCTTCGTAAAGCGCGTTAATTCGATCGAATGGCAGGGTAAACTCCGCTTCGTCTATTAAACCGTTTTCCAGCACGATGTCGTCTACCGTGCCGTCCAGTTTGAAGTTATAGGCATGGACAGGTTTATCCAAAGCAACCAAATCAGGATGCTGCTGTTTCAACATCTGCAGATTTTTATCATCCGGATATTCATTGTTGATTTTATTGAATTTAATCAGATTGTTTACGCAGGATAGGATGTAGGGGCTGTGGGTGATTAGGATTAAATTCAATCCTTGATTTACCGCTTCCGCCAGTCCGTAAACCAGTTTTCTTTGGGCTTCCGGATGCAAATGCGACTCCGGCTCGTCAATTACCACCAGGTTACCGGACTCAATCCAATGCCACAATCCAACCAGTAACGGCGAAGTTTCAGTTACCATGGATGAACTAAGATGTAAACGAATTTTATTTGGCTTATCCCCAAGCTGATAATAAAAATCCGCCAATGAGCCTAATCCCTGATTTACTTGTAGCTGGTCTTTGCCGTATAAGCTGTTTTGCAGTTTGTCGGCTATGAGGGCGTATGGTTTTCTGGTGGAAGCGTCCAGATTGTAAAGACAGTCTATAAAATCTTCGGTAGGTTTGTCGAAACGTTGTAATGGGCCAATGGTTTTGGGTTGATTAGCTAACAATGCAGACATTGAAATCACGCCTACTTGGTCATTAGCTCTGGCGTGAATTAAAGCCTTATAGTTCAACATAAAATAAGTACGAGAGGCGGGGAAATAATTTGCAATTCGATTAACTTCCCAAAATGGCGAAATGCTAAGTGAAATTGCGATTATTCCTGGAGATGGGCGACGATCTTCCGGCCATTGCAGAAAATTACTGTTCAATACTATATTGATAGTATTTTGTAATTCATTCTCGTCAAGTTCTTTTATACCCGCAAAGCTAATTGTGGAATTTTCAAATAGATTACTGTCATCATTGAAAAACTCACTTAATCTTTTTTTAAATAATTCCGCATGTAACTTGGCTAACTTCGGTATTGCTTGATGATATGCCGCAGGTGTTAGTTGCTGCAAATGCTCAATAGCCTGCTGCAACGTAGTCATCTCTTGGTTAAAGATTATTTTATAAAACCTTGCAGCATCTCTGGTTAGATTATCAGTTAATGTTTCGGGCCTTCGCAACCCATAAATCACCTTCCCCAAATAACTTTTCCCCGTGCCATTCGGCCCAACAAATACCGTCAAACCGCCGATTTTCAACGAGGCTTGTTTAATTGGGCCAAGATTAGTTACGTTGATTTCCATGATTTTTGTTCTACAGTTATTTGAAATTATATAACGATGCATTGTAGCTCAATCCAAGTTTAAGGGTGGACATGCTTTAAACCGCTATGACAGAGGTCTTTGCAATCGGGTGTGTTAGGCAGAGGTGTAGTCAGCATGGATGCTGACTACAAGCGTACAGGGAGGTATTTACAGCGTCCTCTGACTGACGCGCGCGGTTGCAAAGGCCGGTCGGATTGGGAATGGCTTGGTTAAACGCCCAGTCTTGTCTTGTCCGCGTGGGCACAAACAGCCGTGCCCACCCTACCGCTGACTCGGTTGCAAAGGCCGGTCGGATTGGGAATGGCTTGGTTAAACGCCAGTCTTGTCTTGTCCGCGTGGGCACAAACAGCCGTGCCCACCCTACCGCTGACTCGGTTGCAAAGGCCGGTCGGATTGGGAATGGCTTGGTTAAACGCCCAGTCTTGTCTTGTCCGCGTGGGCACAAACAGCCGTGCCCACCCTACCGCTGACTCGATTGCAAAGGCCGGTCGGATTGGGAATGGCTTGGTTAAACACCCAGTCTTGTCTTGTCCGCGTGGGCACAAACAGCCGTGCCCACCCTACCGCTGACTCGATTGCAAAGGCCGGTCGGATTGGGAATGGCTTGGTTAAACGCCCAGTCTTGTCTTGTCCGCGTGGGCACAAACAGCCGTGCCCACCCTACCGCTGACTCGGTTGCAAAGGCCGGTCGGATTGGGAATGGCTTGGTTAAACGCCAGTCTTGTCTTGTCCGCGTGGGCACAAACAGCCGTGCCCACCCTACCGCTGACTCGATTGCAAAGGCCGGTCGGATTGGGAATGGCTTGGTTAAACGCCAGTCTTGTCTTGTCCGCGTGGGCACAAACAGCCGTGCCCACCCTACCGCTGACTCGATTGCAAAGGCCGGTCGGATTGGGAATGGCTTGGTTAAACGCCCAGTCTTGTCTTGTCCGCGTGGGCACAAACAGCCGTGCCCACCCTACCGCTGACTCGATTGCAAAGGCCGGTCGGATTGGGAATGGCTTGGTTAAACGCCCAGTCTTGTCTTGTCCGCGTGGGCACAAACAGCCGTGCCCACCCTACCGCTGACGCGGCTTGGCGATTAACAAATACGTAACGGTGCCACATAA
>CAVUMJ010000047.1:0-5379 GCA_963741375.1 uncultured Pseudomonadota bacterium | reverse complement strand
AAAAACAATGTGGAGATATCATTATGAAGAAATATCTGCTTTTTTCTGCGGTGCTGATTGTTTCATTGATCACTGGTTGCGCTACTCAAGCAATAAACGCGTATCAGCCATTTCAGCCTGAGGATTTAAATCCTCAGGTTAAATCCGGCAAACTAATTCAAAAAACCAACAGTTTTTTTGTTATCAACGACTCTTCGTCGTCTATGGGAAATACCTATATTGAGTCTTCTGATTTCAAAGGCACCAAGCTTGATGTGGAAAAAGATCTGTTAAATAAAATAAATAAATCCATTCCCGCCATTCCTCTTACTTCAGGTTTGCTTAGTTTTGGTTATGGCTCATGCCTTTCGTGGGCAAGTACTTATCTGAATCAGCCGGTAATAAAATATAGCCAGCAGGGATTTGATAGTGCGATTGACTCACTGCATTGTTCGAGCGGCGGCACTCCGTTGGCTGATGCATTGCTCGAAAGCAAACAGGCCCTCAGCGCCGAACCCGGCAATATTGCACTGATTATATTAAGCGATGGTGTAGATGATGCATCGCCAATACCTGTAACAGAAGATTTGAAAGCGCAGTTTGGAGATAGATTGTGTATTTATACCGTTTGGGTGGGTAATGAGGTTGATACTGTTGGTAAAGCTGATTTGAAACGGATTGCTGATATATCGGAATGTGGATTTGCGGTTGACGCAACCAGTCTTTCCTCTGCCCGGGGCGCCAGCGATTTTGTTAAAAAAGTGTTTTTCAAAGAAGGTAAGCCAGTTGTTCAGGAAAAACCAATTGTTAAAAGCCCTAGATGTCACGATGCGCCAAAAGGGGCAATTCTTGACAAGGACGGATGCTGGTCATTCCATGGAGTATTGTTCGATTTCGACAGCGATAAAATCAAATCGAAATTTAATCCTGCAATTCAAAATGCTGTAGAAGTCTTAAAGCTTAATCCAGGTTTGACGATCGAGATTCAGGGACATACTGACAGTTTTGGTACGGCGGCATACAATCTTAAGCTTTCTGAGCGCAGAGCTTCAGCGGTTAAACGTGAGTTAATTAAGGAAGGTATCGATGGCAAGCGTCTGACAACCGTTGGATTTGGTAAGTCGCAACCAGCTGACACGAATGAAACTGAAGAAGGTCGCGCCTATAACCGTCGGGTGGAATATAAAAGAACCGACCAATAATTTTTTTTGAATTTCTTGATAGGGAAAAAGGGAGGCTTCATGCCTCCCTTTTTTTAGTATTAAACCGAAAATACTTTAAATGTTTTTATTTTGGAACATTTTTTCACTTTGGGTGGACAAGCAATCCATTATTTTTCCGAAAGTGGATTTCTTTGCATTTAGTGCCTGGTATATACGGTAAGTTTTGATCATTATGGTGGTCATTTTAGTTGGAACTACTTTGAATTAATTTAATTATTAAGATAAACATCTAGGTCGGAATAAATGGTTTTGAGTGTGATTTTTTCAAATCAGTCGGAAATAGTGATTCGTTAGATTTCAACGTCCGGGTATTTAAATTTAATTTAAAGCACTTTTTTAGATTTAGGATTGCTGTCAATGCGAAAATCTGGGACACTTGTAAGAAATTAAGAAAAATTTGTAAGTTAAGGATTACACATTGCAGAAATGATAAAGGTCTTACTAGTTGATGATCATGAGTTGGTTAGATGTGGTATTGAGGCGTTGCTGAATGCTATGGAGGACATCACTGTTGTTGCAGTTTGTGATTGTGGCGAGCAGGCTCTTCAAGCAATTGCTAACGATCCTCCTGATGTGGTGCTGATGGATATCAATATGCCTGGAATGGGAGGGGTTGAAGCGTGTCGGCGAATTGTGCAAATCCTTCCGAGAGTAAGGCTTATCGGTCTTTCAGTGTATTACAATGGACCTATTGTTTTGCAATTGTTAAAACTCGGCATAGACGGGTTTGTTTCAAAAGGTTCGCCTGTTACAGAAATGGTGGAAGCCATTAGGACAGTGATGAAAGGTAAAAGATATTTATGTAAACCTGTTTCCAGTGCTATTGCATTTGATGCTATGGAATATGATTCAGCACCTTTTACCAAGTTATCACAACGGGAGTTAGAGGTGGTGCGTATGATTCTGCAAGGACAAAGCATACAGGAAATGTCGGAAGCCTTGCAGCTAAATACAAAAACAGTCAATACCTACCGATACCGGTTGTATAGTAAATTAAAAATCAAAAATGATGTTGAATTAACTCGTCTTGCAGTAAAGTTTAATTATCTTGAAGTGGTATAGTAAATCTATGCTTGTAGATTTAGTGCTACAGATACGAAATTTTATTCGTAATTAAATAAAGTTCTGGCTTTGTTAAATGCATCTCGAAAATCCAGATACAGTGGGGTATCGGTATCCAGCAAAGACTTTAGCAGTTCATGCTGTAGTTTGTATTTGATATTTCCGATAGCCAAAGCCCCGACAGCCAAAGCTTTTTCTGATTGTGTAGCATTTTCAATGTGGGTCGCAAAGTCATTAAAGCCGATGCCTTCAATGCCCGGAGGGGGTACGGCATTGACATCCCCGGCAACTTTCAATTGTTTGGCCTGAGACAAAACTAAGGAATTTAATACTTTGATTCCTGCTTTTGCAGTACAGAAAACAATGTCAGCGTCTTCGATTAATGCTGCTTTTTCTGCATCGGTACGTGCAGCCGCGCCTTTAAGGTGAGCATCAAATAGACGGTTATATTGTTTGGCGGTATCGTTGGCGCTATCTACAGATAAATGATCGATAAGCGTCGTGTTTGCGCCTTGTAAGGAAGCTATTACACCGGTTGCAATGCCGACTGGTCCAGTTCCGCCATAAACAAGAGCCTTACAGTTATCCAGCGTTTTACCATGGTGTTTTTTAAGAACTTTTTCTACACAGGCGACCAAGGCGGCAGCTGTTGTAAATGCGCCGCTCGGATCTGCAAAAACAGATACTTCAAAAGGCGGCACCATTGCAGGTTTGCATGCTTGAAGCATATCAATGGCTAAGCCAATGTCGCGGCCACCTATAAAAATGGCAGTTTTTTTGGCGCCGGATGGGCCCCGAGAAAAAATGATATCTTGAGTCAGGTGGTGAACATTTTCCAATTTAACATTTGAGTATGGCATAAGAACATCAAAACCAGCGTCTAATGCCATATTGATATCAAAAGGGCTATTGTTCGGCATTGGGTCAAACATGTGAAGTATGCTGCGTTTTGGCATTGTTACCTTCTCATTTGCTTTAGGATGGTTTATAAAGTTATTTATTAATTAATAATTAGTTGACTTAATAAATTCACGAGCTACTTCAAAAGCGTGTTCAAAATGTAAATATAAAGGTTGGTCACTTTCCAGCATTTTTTTCAACAATCTACTCTGTGCCTGATACTTGATATTGCCAATTGCCAAGGCGCCAAGACCAACTGCTCCACTGATTGAGCCGGGCAGTGGTTTGCCGTTATCAAACGCATCAAGTCCTGCAATTCCTGAAGGTGGCACAGCATTAACGTCTGCGGCAACTTTTAACTGAGGCGCTTTGGCAATTAAATCAGAACTCAATAACTCGATGCCGGCAGCTCCGGTAGCAAAAATCACGTCGGCTGTTTGAATATATTCCGCTTTGTCTGCGTCTGCGCCGGCAGTGACACTAATTTTGCCATCACCAAATTCTTCACTACAAAGTTCGGCAATCCGTTCAGCCTTATCCAGCTGTCTACCGATTAGTCTGACTTTGGCGCCGGCTTGCGCAGCAATTACCGTTGCAGCCTGGCCAACAGGTCCTGTTCCTCCTAGCGCCAGAATGTTTTTTCCTTCCAAAGTGGTGTCAAATTTATCCATTAACTCTTTTTCAACAGCGGCAACCATGCCCGCTGCTGTAGTAAATGCTCCGCTTGGATCGGCAAATACCGATACTTCAAAAGGTGGCACCATGGAATTCTTGGCCATTTTTAGCATATCCATGGCTTGTTTGGTTTCACGTCCACCAATAAAAATTGCAGTGCGCAATAATCCTTTTGGGCTGCGTGAAAAGATTGCATCTTGGACTAAACCTCTTACTTCACTAGGCTCTACATTGATATATGGAATGGCAGATATCCAGCCAGCATCCATTGCCATATTAACATCAAATGGGCTTAAATTTTTGGCTGTAGTCAGCATGTGCAAAATAAAGGGTTTTTCCATGATATCCTCTTAGTTTAGATTCAACGGGTAAGTATAAAAGAAAATACAATCACGTAACAATATTAACGTAATAGTAAGCTAGGATTTTTGCTTATTTCAAGTGAGTAGGTACGTGCGGTTCAATGGCGTGATACATTAGCTGATGCATTCTGGGGTTGCCAACAATGATGTTTCCTGATTGCAAATATTTGTCATTGAATGAGAAATCGGTAGCGACGCCACCAGCTTCCTGAACCAACAAAACTCCGGCAGCTATATCCCATTCTTTAACGCCGATTTCCCAATAAGCATCAAGACGTCCGCATGCGACATAGGCTACGTCAAGGGCGGCGGCGCCAGCGCATGATCTTGGCGGCTTCCTGATTCAGGCGGCGAGTGTAGTCTTCGGAGTCGCTCTTGATGGCGACGCGGACGCCTTTGCGCATCGACATCACGGCATTCCATGGAATGGCGTCCCACGATTCCTGCTTAAAGCCCCACCAGTCGGCCCAGGTAGCGATGGCAACATTGTTGGCGGCGAGCTGGTCGGCAACTTTGTAGGCTTCCACCGCGTGATGGAAGGCGCGCAGGTTGTAGCCGAACTCCTTGGCCATGGCCATTTCGGTGAGCATCTCGTCGGCGCGGTAGCAGTGGATCTGAACCATGAGCTTGCGGTTGAGAACGTCAGCCAGAGCTTCGAGCTTGAGGTCGTGCTTGGGAGGAGTGGCGTCCTTGTCGCCACGCTTTACTTTTTCGTTGTAGGCGTTCCACTCTTTCATGTAGTCCTGGGCTTCGACGAGCGCGGCGCGCTGGACAGCGAAATTGCCCATGCGGGTGGAAGGAAGCTGGTCGCGGCCGCCGTAGACGCGCTTGGGATTTTCTCCGCTGGCGAATTTGATGGAGCCGGGGGCGTTCGGGAAAAGCATCTCGTCGCGGGTGGCTCCGAATTTGTGCTTGATGACGACGGCTTGGCCGCCGATCATGTTGGCTGAGCCGTGCAGGAGCAGACTGGTGGTGACGCCGCCGGCGAGCGCGCGATAGATGGCCTTGTCCTGATAGTCGAAGGCGTCTTTCATGATCATCTGCGGCGTGACGGGGCTGGTGGCTTCGTTGACGTCGTCGTCGAGCGCGATGTGCGAGTGGCAATCGATGATGCCGGGCGTCAGATATTTGCCTTGCGCATCGATTACGGTGGCGCCAGCGGGCGCGTTGACGGTTTC
>CAVUMJ010000046.1:0-3462 GCA_963741375.1 uncultured Pseudomonadota bacterium | reverse complement strand
TCCAAGACCTGCAATATCACCGACAATCGGGTATTTCTTCCCAACATTCGCAAGCGTTTGAACTGCAGGAGCAATCATTTTTCCAACGGCTTGAACATCCGGTTTAAAATATTGTACAGCGTTAGAAATTCCTGGCATTTTAGCAACATCTTTTATAATTGGATTTACCACCGCACCGACTTCTCCGAGCGTTCCGCTTACAGATTGCACCGTATTATACACAATATACACAGCATACAGAATGTTGTCATTTTGTTAATGAAGGGTACTCTGAACCCAATTCTTCCTGGTAATCTGATCATAAACACCGTAAGTAGTGACAATGGTGTCACCCAGGCGTCTTTCTGCCGGCTGACGTTACCGCTGTTATTGGAGGGGTTAATTGATTCACCATCTTTTTTTAACATATATATGCTTTACGGAAAGACCTAGCCCCTTAGTATGAGGCGGAATGAAACGGAAAACCGAGTTAGCGTACATCGTCAAATTGCGGCCGGATATCCGTGACACTCCGGATTCCGGCCAACCAGTATTTGTCTAATTATACAAAATATTGTATAGTCGAAGCACGACAAACCTAAAGCCAATTGAATTCTGCGGCAGCTCTATTGACGACCTTCGTGCCTTCCCGCTTACGGCTCGGTGTTAAGCAGGTCATCAGCTTGACCAAGTACAGAACGGCCACGAGCCGGACGATTGGAAGCCCATGAATACCGTGGGCCAAGGCGTGAATAGATTCGAATTCGAGACGCCTCCGGTTCATCTATGTTGCCAAGTTTGCCGATGCAGACTTGGTGCCAAACGTTACCGAGATTTGTTGAAGGAGATAGACTAATGAATGACCAACGATTTACCAGTGTCTGGGATGCTATCGAAGACACCCAGGAAGACGCGGAAAACATGAAATTGCGTTCCATGCTCATGATGGCGTTGAAGAATCATATTATCCGCACTGGAATAAGCCAGGCAGAAGCCGCAAAGCTTCTCGGCGTAACTCAACCGCGAGTTTCAGACCTAATGCGCGGCAAGATTAACCTATTTGGTCTTGATGCGCTGGTAAACATGGCAACAGCAGCCGGTCTGCATTTAGAATTACGGATACTAGATGCCGCTTAGCGCATTGCATCTACTATTTGAGATAAAGTGAAAAATATTGCTGGAAAAGTTTATCTGAAATGCTCATGTAATTTAACGTTAGCTGTAATTAATTCCGGCAGAAAAATGCGCAGATTTATGGTTTGGGTATTTTTGAATTCAGGCAACTAAAGTTAGGCTTTTACGGGAAAATTTTAATCTTAGAGTTTTTGGCAAAATGGCTTTAATTTATCTTGATATCCAGTAAGTGAGAGTATGGTCATGATGCAATATCCGCAGGGTTGAATTGGCGGGGTATCGCGCTGCTCAACCCCGCCTGCGTTGCTGCCTGTCGCTATTTTATGAATACACCTTTCAAAACCCGCAATAAATCAGCGAAGTGCCAATCGTCGGAAATCGGACCAACCGGGGTATGATCGAAATGCCCGACGCTGATGGCTTCTCTGATGACTTTCAATAAGTCTACCAGCATGTCCAGTTCAGCCGGATAATCACTAAGTAAGCTGTCATCGTTATAAGCTTGCGCCAGAATATCGGCGGGAATAGCCGTTGCGCCCAACGGTTTTAAGATATTTTGCGCAATGACCGCATAACCTACCCCGCTGGGATGCATGCCGTCTACACTGAAGAATCCGCCGCTGCAAAGTTCCTCATTGGGTATAGGCGGCCATCCGAAACGTAAATGGCCGTTCAGGTAGCGGTTGTCGACAATTTCATTTCCGGTAATCGGAATGCGCTGGGAATTGTCTTCGCTATTCTTAAAGTCGTACGTATTCAGTATCTGGTAAGCATCAATAAAAATAGTCCGGGCAGCCGCTTTCGCTTTGGCTTGTTCGGTCAGGATGATATCTTTGATTTTTGCATTGACGGATTTGATGGCGGTATCTATCTGTTTCAATTGAGGGCCCGGTAGGCGAGGGTGGGTGGAAAAGGTGGGATCGTAAGCCGGGGCGTAGCCATCTGCATCCCGGCCGTTTCCGAGCGGCATCAAATTACCCACTGCGCCAACCTTAGGTAATAGTACGATATAAATTCTTTCCACCTCAGAGGACAGGTTAGCTAGCCGTGTAGCAAGTATTTGCCATTGGTCCCAAAAGTTGTCGGTTTGGCCGGCGCCGGGCTGCGTAATTGAATCTTCCGGATTATTAATATTACTGATACTTCCGCTAAAACCGACTGCGAACAGCCCATGATTATGACCTATCTGCACGAATAGATTTTTAGGTTTACGCAATGCCACCCAATCCAGTTGAGTATAATTATCATATGCAGGGTCTTTAGACGGATTCAACACATACCGGCCATTGATTGCGATATGCAGTTCGCCGACGCTGGAAATTTTCAGGGCATCGAACGGATTATCTCCTACCAAAGTTTTAATCGAATCGTCGCAGGATTTAGCTGAGCGGTTATAAAGATCGCCGACCAGGGCCCCGGCAAGCGCCAGATTATCAAAGTACACAGTGGTTTGGGGTATTTGGTGCTGCCAATCGTCCAGATTTTTAAGGTATCGGCCGACAAAGCCTTCCAGGACTATGTTGTCGAGCGGCAAAGACACCGGATTTAGATTGCGAATTTCCCTTTCCAGATCAAAAAGCACTGGTCTTGGATGATTTGGCGGCACAAATTGCCATTTTTGAACCGCAGCAACACGAGCGGACCAGCTTTGCGAACAGAGCAGCGAGGTTACGCTGAGGGAGCGGCAGCCCTGAGCAAGCGAATCGCCAATTACCATCATATCCGGATTTTCAAAGTGACTCATTTCGTTCTCCTGTTGATTTTTTTGTGACAATATTTTTGGTTCAAACGGGAAAATTCATAGATTTGTATATGCCGGCCGGGTAGGGATGTCTATTTTGTTAGGGTAATTGCTTAACCGAGCCGAAAAAATAAACCTATAAGCCCGTCTAATGTAATCTCGAAAGAGAATGTTGGCAAGCGCGCAGGCTGTTTTAGCCGTTAGATAAGCTGTATTAGCCTCCGGTGTAGGTTGTCTAAAAAACTAGTTAAATCATTGGATTATGTATTGCGTATAGGTATTAGTACTAACGTACCAGTACTTATGTACTGTGTTGACAAATTATTTTATAAGGATTCTACTACACAAAGTTGGCGCTAAATTTTTGATGCAAATCAAAAAATCAAGGATTCTTTGCCCATTCGGTTTTTTGCGAAATAAAACCTGATTTTCGGCAATAAACTCAACTTTAGTTCGAGTTTGACGGGTTGGAAAATGTTTAGCCATTTTATTTGAACTTTTAGCCGTCGCGAGCAATGTCATTTGGAGGCAGGTATGATAGTAAATGATCATGAAATGTTCGACTATGTAAAAAGCCAGGAATTGCACGCCTTAAACAAGCCTAAAGA
>CAVUMJ010000045.1:0-4150 GCA_963741375.1 uncultured Pseudomonadota bacterium | reverse complement strand
ATCTGAAGTTTGTGAATCAATCTGATTTTTAAGCAGATTTTCATTGAGCGTGATTGCAGGCGTTTCGAGTTGTTCCGGCGGATTTTCAATAGCTTTTTTTTCAGGGAGGTTTTGCAATACAGCCGGGTTTTCAAATTTAATTGCCGGTTGAGTTTCTGAAATAGGGGCCGTTGACTCTGAACCGATTGGGCTAAGTTTCCCCACCACCACTAAAGAACCGGATTCCTGAGGAATAGCTGTCTGAGTTTGTGTGGAATTAACTGGTGACACCAGTTGAAATAATGCTTTAAAAATCCAAATGGATGCTATCAAACATAACACACCTATGCCTAGCCATATCCATAATGGCGAGATGTTTGAGATGCGGGACTGGCTTTCATTGAGTTCGGGTAACGCTTTCAGAATCCTGCCGGGGATACCGTGAGTTTCTTTATACAATTTTTCAACCAGATTATCGGTGATAGCATTAAAGGAAATTAATGCGCCGGGTTGAGCCGACAAATTTTGCAAAAAGTCGGTACATTCCCTTTGGGTAAAGGCTGGTATTTCAATAAAATGGCAATCCTCAATGGTTTTGTCGGATTTATTTTTAATATGAAACGCATCATAAGTCATAGCAAAAACCAGACTTAATCCAAACAGAGACTCGGCCAAATCCAATAGTTCATCTATCAGACCCGGAATCAGTTCTCCTGCGTCATCAATGATTAAAACCACTTTTTGAGTTTCACAAAAGTTTCGAATCAAGGATAAATCCAAAGCAGACTCCGCCATGGGAATTTGTAAAAAACTACTCAAACTATAAATAACCGATTCGAAGCTTAAGTTGCTGCTGCCTGACAAAAAAAGCATATGCCATTGATCTTTTCTAGTATTCAGCAAAGTTTCCAGCATTGTGGTTTTACCAATACCTTCCGCTCCGCAGACAACCACTGATTTACGCAAGTTCGCCAGTAAATGACTTAGTAAATCCAATTTCTGAGTACGTTCAACGCTTATCAGATTGCGCCCTCCGGCAGCGTTGCCGAAAGTTTTTCTGAAATTGATTTGCGTTGAATGTTCATTAACCGGCATAGTAATTAAGGGTTTCCTTCAATTTCGACACCTCAATATTGACAGGCAAAGAAGCTTTACCGATGGTTTCAAGCAGGATCACTCGAATTTTCCCATCTATGTTTTTTTTGTCTACGGCCATCAGCTCAATAAAGTTGTCGGTAGTAATGTCTTTGGGGGCTTGAATCGGTAAATTGGCAGCTTGTAAAATGGCTAAGACGCGTGTCACATCCCAATCGGTTAAATAACCCATTCGCCTGGATAAATCCGCAGCCAGACAAGTGCCGATAGCCACTGCTTCGCCGTGCAGATACTTGCCGTAACCGCATCCGGTTTCTATGGCATGGCCAAAGGTATGTCCTAAATTCAAAGTGGCTCTCACTCCTGATTCGAATTCATCTTCAGCCACAACTTCGGCTTTATTTATGCAAGAACGTTCAATGGCATAGGCAAGCGCCGATTTGTCTTTTGCCAAAAGTAACGGCATATTGACTTCCAGCCAGACTAGAAAATCAGGATCGCGAATTAGCCCGTACTTGATTACTTCAGCCAATCCAGCCGACAATTGGCGATCATCCAAAGTATCCAGCACTTCAGCATCAGCTATTACACATTTTGGTTGATAAAACGCGCCTATCATGTTTTTGCCTAGCGGGTGATTGATGCCGGTTTTGCCGCCTACCGACGAATCGACTTGGGCCAGCAATGTGGTTGGTATCTGAATAAAGGCGATGCCTCTTTGATAGCAAGCAGCAGCAAATCCCCCCATATCGCCAATTACCCCTCCGCCTAGCGCAATCAGGGTTGCGTTACGGCTGAATTTTTTTTCCAGTAAGCGGTCAAAAATTTTTTCAAGATAAGATAGCGTCTTAAATTGTTCGCCATCCGGCAAGATGACGGCTTCCGTCTGGTAATCATTTAAAACTGCGAGTATTTCCGGCAAATACAAAGCCGCAATGGTCTCATTTGTGATAACCGCTACTTGGCGAGAGTTGATATGCTGTCTGAATAAATCCGTTTTTTTTCGCAAATTTGAGCCAATATAAATGGGATAGTTTCTACCGTCCCTTAAGTTAACTTGCAATTCTTTCATTTTTTTCCAAAGTCGTGCGATATTCTTGCAGAATCGTTTTAACTACAGTTTTTCCAGGTAAGGAGCCGGTATCAATTTTGAAATTGCTACATTCAGAATACAACGGCTCTCTTTGCAATAATATGGACTGTAAACGTTGTCTAGGATTGGCGGTTTGTAATAATGGTCTTTGGGTATCGTGTCTGGTTCTATGGAGTATTTTATCAATTGAACAATACAGATAGACAACAAAACCGGTATTTTTTAACGCTTCACGGTTTTCCTCTTTCAATACCGAACCGCCGCCAGTCGCCAAGACTATACCATGTAATGAGGTTAAGTCCTTAATTACACACTGTTCGCGCATTCTAAAACCTTCTTCACCCTCGTAGGAAAAAATGGTGGGAATGTCGACGCCAGTCACTTCTTCGATGATTTTGTCACTATCGTAAAACGGGCGTTGTAAAGCCTTGGCAAGTTGTTTGCCAATAGTGGTTTTACCAACTCCCATCAGACCGATGAGATAGATATTGCCCATCTTTTCCATTAATAAATGTGTGATTAATGCTAAAAAAGCGCATTATGCCGTCTTTTATCAATGAATAAAATTTTATCTGATTATGCCGGAAAAAATTTGAAAAGTTTGGGGATAAATAATAGGGTTCGTGTGTTTAAAAAAGTGTTAAGGGCGCCTCTAAAAATCCAACTATCGTTGCCATGCTGCGTTGCGATCAAAAAATACTCCTTAGATATCGCTCATATGCGCGTCGCATTTTTTTGCTTACGCCTAGGTTGGTCTAGACATTTGAATTTTTAGAGGCGTTCTTATTTCAGATAAACTGCGAAGCGATTTGCGCCTGAATTTTTTCAGCCATGTCTTTACGGTTTTCAGCATCTCTGATTGGCCTGCCGACAACAAGATAATCTGCGCCGTTCTGAATAGCCTGTTCAACGCTGACTGCACGCTTTTGATCGTCTTCACGGTTATCCACCGGTCTGATGCCGGGAGTGATGACCAATAAACGTTCTCCCAACTGTTCACGTATCATTGAAACTTCCAGGCCGGAAGACACGATGCCGTCACAGCCAATCTGCAAAGCCCGTTTGGCGCGGGAAAGCACCAAGTCCGCGACATCGCACTTAAATCCAAGGTCATCCAGGTCGCCGCGGTCCAGGCTGGTCAGAACCGTTACCGCCAGCACTTTTAGATCATTTTTGGCTTCAACAGCCGCTTCCATGATAGCATCATTACCGTGAATGGTTGCCAAATCCACGCCTTTGTTACTTAATGCCTTGATAGCTCTGCCTACAGTCGCCGGGATATCAAAAAATTTAAGGTCAACAAAAACTTTTTTGTTTCGGGTTTTAAGCCATTCTATGAATCCGAAATAATCTCCGGACATAAAAATTTCCATACCAACCTTGTAAAAAACCACGGAATCCCCTAATTCTTCTACCAGAGCCCGGGCTTCAGCAATACTGGAAACATCCAAGGCCATAATCAATCGTTCGCGTACCGGGATGGTTTTGTTAGAGATAAATATTGAATTTGTCATGCCGACTTTCCAGATTGATATAAGCTTATTTTAAGGCAGGTTGAATGATATTATCTAAAATTTAGTCCTTTGATTTCAACTTCAAAGTTTCAGGGCCCGGTTGAAATTTTTTCAGGCGGATATTGAAAAATTTCTCTATGTTGTCAGGACCGGACAGCAAAGCAGATTTTGACACGTCTGGTATTTAAATCCAGAAAATAACAAATTGGCAAGTATGAAAAACAAACATTCAAAAGGATTTATTCGTCCTTCTTATCCCCAGCTAAACGGATTGAGTCGTGCATTAGACGATATATTAATTTTCATTGCCCTTTATATCTCTTTGCAGCTCTATCATATCCCGCTTAATTTGGAATACATGACGGTTTGCTTTATCTGCATTTTTTTGTTCAGTCTGTTTGCAGAGGGTCAGGAACTTTATCATGGCTGGCGGGGCTCCACACTGTTTGATGAAGCTTTGCAAATTCTT
>CAVUMJ010000044.1:0-4294 GCA_963741375.1 uncultured Pseudomonadota bacterium | reverse complement strand
CGACTCTAAATATCTGATCGCTTTCTACGCCAACTACCTTGTTCATTTCCAGTCGAACCCAGAATACAACTCCACTTCCATCCTGTTTCATAAAATGCAGTTCAAAGGCTTGGGGTGCTCCAGTCTCAATTAACTGTTGGCGGTGTAGGTAGTACACATCCTGATCTTCGGGAAAAATAAATTGGGTCAAGGGCTTTTTGATTAAGGCTTTCCGTGTACTATCCAGCAATGTAGAGGCTGTTAGATTGGCATTCAGGATAACATCGCGAACGTTGACGGTCAGATACCCTATGGGCGCCAAATCGTACAAATCGAAATAGCTGGCCCACGACTTTTTCAATTCTTCCTGGGCTTGACTTAAATTTTCGTAGAGCATCTCCAGCTCGATCTGATGCACCTGTAATTCATGTATCAGCCTTTTTTCGTCAACAGGATTGGCTGCTGTTATTTCTGTTTTGGCTGAGAGTTTCGCCTCAGCGTTTTTACGAAGCTGACTGGCATCCATTTTGAAATCTGTCTGCTTATCAGTCATGGGGTTTTACCCATTTCGCCAGCGTGGTGACCAGTCTCTCCGGGGAGAAAGGTTTTGTAATAAAGTCGTTTACGCCGCTAGCAAAGCATTTTTCGCGTTCCGCATGAGTCACGCCAGCCGTGATGGCAATAATGGGTAGATGGGCAAAACGCTGCTGTTCACGTATGTGTCGGCAGACTTCATCGCCACCCATTTCAGGCATGTGGATGTCTAGTAACACAGCATCAAAATGGCACTTTTCCAACAAGGCCAGAGCTTCTTTGCCATTATTGGCAATTTCGACATTGAAACCTGATAACGCCAAGAAGTTTTTTATTCCGATTTGGTTGCTCTCATTATCCTCGGCAACCAGCACCCGAATACCTGCCAAGGCTTTGGCCGCATTGGTTAATTTGAGAGTTAATTCGCCTGCGCCGATTGGATGATTATATTGAGTTGGCAGGGTTGTATTGCTGTCGGGAAGGCCTAAAGCCAATTTGAAGCTAAAGCGGCTACCCTTGCCAGGACTGCTATCAACTTGAAAAGCACTTTGCATGAGTTGCAAAAGTTGATAACTAATGGCTAAACCCAGTCCGGTACCGCCGAATCGGCGGGTAATCGATCCGTCTGCCTGACTGAATGGCAGAAACAGTTTGGCAAGATCATTCTCGGACAGACCGATACCGGTATCTACGACACTGTATTCCAGAACAACGTAAGCCCCTTCAGTTTTAGCGAGCCGGACTGTCAGCGCTACTTCTCCCTGTTCGGTAAATTTGATGGCATTGCTAAGCAAATTAGTCAGAATTTGCTGAATACTTCGCATATCGCCTATCAGTTTTCGAGGCACATTGGCGTTTGCCTCAATGGTCAGCGCAATCTGCTTTTCTCTGGCTTGCAGCGAAAACAGCCCCCTGAGATTGTCCAGCATATCGTCAAGTCTGAAAGGCGCATTTTCGATACGCATGCAACCGGATTCTATTTTCGAGAAATCGAGTATATCGTTGAGGATGGCCAGCAAGTTATTCATGGCTGTACGTATCTTTTGCAGATATAGGCGCACTTCCGGCGATACGGTAAGATTCAGCACCAACTCCGAAAAATTGACAATGATAGACATCGGCGTGCGAATTTCATGACTCATGTTGGCCAAAAACTCGGATTTGATGCGGGTGCATTCTTCCGCCAGATATTTTGCTTCCAGCAACGCTTGTTCAGCCTGCTTGCTTTTCGTTATATCGCTCATCACGACTCGCAACACGGTGATCCCCTCAGGCTCTTTTGCTAAATTCGCTTCCAGCCTCACCCAGATTTTAACGCCGTCCTGCTTAACGAGACGTAGTTCGGCAACCTGTGGCTCACCGGTTGCTATCAACTGTTTGCGGTATAGGTAATAATTGTCCTGATCGTCGGGAAGAATAAAGCTGGACAAGGATTGTTTAATCAAACTGCTACGCGGTAAACCCAATAAGTTACAAGCCGTCAGATTGGCTTCCTGAATCAAGCCCTGTTCACTCACTGTCAAGTAGCCTACCGGCGCCAAATCGTATAAATCGAAATAACGCGCCTGCAAGATTTCAAGTTCTGCCAGAGTGTCCCGTAGATTTTGGTTCAACATCTCCAATTCAATCTGATGCACTTGCAGTTCATGCAGCAGTTTTTTTTCGTCGATTGGCGTTCCCGGTATGATTTCAGGTTTGGCGGCGAGTTGTTGTTCGGCGCTACGACGCAACTCTGTGGGGTCTTGGGTGATATTTGCCTGCTTTTTCATACTTCATTTCCACGCAATTGCGCTTCCAGCATTTTAGTTTCGGTGATATCAATCAAGGTAATCACTACGCCGTCAATCACGTTATCCTGGGTGCGGTAGGGCATGATCCGAACTTTATAAAAATGCTCATCGCGGGTTTTGATTTGCTTTTCAACAAACACCAAGGTGCGCAGTACGTTTTTTGCATCCTGATACAATTGCGGATAATCGAGGTCGGTGACGATATCCGACAAGGGCCGTCCAATGTCAACGGCATTCAGCTTGAATATGTGAATCGCATGACTGGTGAAGCGCCGGATGTTGAGGGCGTCGTCCAGAAATACCGTGGCAATCTCCATGCTGTTGAGCAGATTGTTCATATCATTGTTAACCCACGACAGGTCAGTGACCTTGGCTTGTAATTCGGCATTCACAGTTTGCAATTCCTCGTTCAAGGACTGCATTTCTTCTTTGGATGTCGTCAGTTCTTCATTGGCGGATTGCAGTTCTTCGTTAGTCGATTGCAATTCCTCAATGGCGGACTTCAGTTCTTCCTGGTAAGTTTGCGCGGCTTCCAGCAGACTTTGGTTTTTTTCTTGGGCTTGTTGTAACTCATCCTGCACGGCTTGTAGTTCGGCATGGGGTGAGTGTCGGGTACGTTTTCTAACTTTTGGCGTCGCTACATCGGTAAAGATGATCATTAACAAGCCCTTTAAAGCTTCGGGTTTGTCGAAAGCCTGCACAGTGAGGTTGATCATTTGGCTGCCGCCATTGGTGCCTACCGTCAAGCCTGGCACTATAACCGCTTCAGCTTGCTGTTGGGCTTGCTTTAGAGCACCGAAAAGTTCATTCCGCAATCCTTCACGGGCCATGGCATGGATATTCAAATTGGCTTTTCCCACTGCCGTTTCCAGGTATTTGCCCGTACGGCCATGAACATAAAGGATATCGCCCTCGGCATTGACCACCACTGCTGCGGGGGAATACTGGTGTAGTAAACGCTGCTCGACCTGGCTTTGCAGATTTAAAACAGGTTTAGTTGTCGCGGTGTCTGATTGGGGCATGGCTGCTACTGGAAAATGTTTGGTCGGAAATTCGATGCCTGCTATGGGCTGCGTTTGCTCAATGCGTTGGTACAGCCGCGAATGACTATTGATGTTGGCAAACAAGTCGGTAAAGTTACTGATCGTCTCGGCATTGCCGAGTAACAATATACCGTGCGCGGTCAGCGCGTAATGAAACAACGGTATCAGTTTTTTTTGTATCTCCGGGCATAAATAAATCAGCAGGTTGCGGCAACAGAGGATATCTAGCTTGGTGAAAGGTGGGTCCATAAGGACGTTTTGCTTGGCAAAGACCACCATTTCGCGGATTTCCTTGTTGATGCGATAGCCATTGTCTTGAGCGTCAAAAAAGCGACTGAGCCGCTCAGGCGAGACATCCGCGACAATATTAGTTGGATAGTAGCCTTGCCTTGCTTTCTCGATCGCCTCGGCATCGAGATCGGTGGCGAAAATCTGCAATTTAAAGCGGTGCTCAAGCTGGCATTGTGCCAAGGCTTCTTTAAACACCATCGCTAGCGAATACGCTTCTTCGCCCGTCGAGCAAGCCGACACCCAGGCACGCATTTCCTTGCCATGAGGGTATTCGGCCAGCAAGGCCGGGATGGCGTCAGTTTTGAGTTGTTCCCATACGGCCGTATCCCGGAAGAAATTGGTGACGCCGATCAGCAATTCCTTGAACAGTAAATCCAGCTCTTGTGAGTTTTCATGCAGATAGCTGACGTAGTTAGTGATGCTATCGATATGATGTAAGCCCATGCGTCGTTCGATTCGACGGTAAAGGGTGTTCTTTTTATACAGCGAAAAGTCGTTGCCGGTTCGTGTGTGCAATAACATCACGATTTGCTCCAAAGCGCTTTTCGATTTAACTTCCAGCACCGGCTCTGAAGCTACATGCCCACCGCGTCGACTTCGCTGGAGACAGGACGCTATCTTTTCCCAGAGTGTTTCCGCTGTCGCGACAGCGAATGC
>CAVUMJ010000043.1:0-5886 GCA_963741375.1 uncultured Pseudomonadota bacterium | reverse complement strand
CGTTTATCTTTAACGCCGTATATGAATATCCAATCATGATAGTGGCGGCTTTACTGCTGCGTCCCGGTTTTTTTCAAGAAAAATGGTATCTGCAGTGTATTTTTCCATTGCTAATGTTGATCATTGGCTTTAGCCTTTACGGGTTGTTGTCCAATGAACAGCTATTTGAATATCTGGATATGATAGGCGGAGCTTTGATTTTGATGGCGGGCTTGACCTATTCCTTCCGTAACACGCCTGCAGGACTAGGTTTTCTGACTGCTGTTTTATTGATATTTACTTTGGGATTACATAGCCTTGCATCCAATATCCTGTATCAAAAACGCACTTTTTTCGGCGTATTATCGGTACGGGAAACGGTGATTGCAGATGAAAATCAACAACCCGAAAAAGTCCACGAACTTTATCACGGCACCACCAAACATGGCGCCGAACGCTTGACCGAAGCCAACATCACCACGCCCCTGACATATTACAGCCGTCAAGGCCCTATCGGTCAGTTTTTCAGTGAATTTAACAATGTTGATCAAAACTGGAATATCGGCGCGGTTGGTTTAGGCGCAGGCGCATTAGCCTGTTATAGTAAGGAAGGACAACATTGGCGTTTTTACGAAATTGATCCGCTGGTCATCGAAGTGGCAAGCAACACCAATTGGTTTCATTATTTAAACCGTTGCGGCAAACATGTGGAAATGATCACCGGAGACGCCCGCCTGTCATTACAGAAAGAAACCGACCATCATTTTGATCTGCTGATCCTGGATGCCTTCAGTTCGGATGCCGTGCCTACGCATTTGTTAACCCGCGAAGCTCTACAGCTATATTTTAGTAAATTAAAAGACGACGGCATACTGGCTTTTCACATTAGTAACCGCCATCTTGATTTGAAAAAAGTTTTGGCCGATCATGCCAATAGTATGCATCTGGCCGGGTTAATTCAAGAATTTAAAACCGGCAATGATTTGCCTTTGGTAGTATCGGCCGATTGGGTTGTCCTGACAAAACAACCGGAACGCTTACTGGCGTTGCAACAAAGCCATCTGGGGCATTGGCAGAAACTTCCGCTAACTTTTGGTCTCAAACCCTGGACTGATGACTTTACTAATATCTTTGGAATCTGGAAATAGGAAACAATATGCTGATTACGGAACTTGCCCAACATTGTAATGCACAACCGAAAGGAGGAGACACCAGCAGAACCGTTTCTTCAGCTGCGGACATTATGTCTGCACAAATACGTCAGGTAACCGTATTAAGCGATATTAAGTACAAAAAACATTTAAAAGACACCAAAGCCACAGCCTGCTTTATTTCCGAACAGCTGATAGACGGAGAGATTCCGGCTAACTTGACTTTGCTGATTAGCACTGACCCGGAAATCAGTTTTTTAAATGCGGTTAGACTTTTACATCCGGAACCGGTTTTTAAAAGGCAGGTATCGATACATGCCAGCCTAGCTGATACCTCGACATTAGGTTTTGATGTACATGTCGGTCCCTTTAGCAGTATCGGACAATACAGCAGCGTCGGCGACAGCAGTACTATCGAGGCTGGCGTGCATATAGGCAATCATGTCGCCATAGGCAAAAATTGCCGGATTCATCCCAATGTAGTGATTTATGATCACAGCATTATCGGCAATAACGTCATCATCCATGCCGGCAGCATAATAGGCGCAGATGGTTTTGGTTATAAATTCCGGGATAATCAGCATATTAAGGTGCCACATGTCGGCCGCGTGGAGATTGATGACCATGTTGAAATTGGCGCCAATACCTGTATTGACCGCGGCGCATTAGGCGCAACCAAAATTGGAGCGGGCAGCAAAATTGACAATCTGGTGCAACTTGGCCATAACAATATAGTTGGCCGTAATGTCATTATTTGCGGTCAATCCGGCATCTCCGGATCGTGCACAATTGAAGATGGCGCGATTCTGGCCGGTAGCGCCGGTATTGCGGATCACGTTAAAATTGGTTCACAGGCGCTTGTCATGGCTAGAAGCGGAATTTCTGCGGATGTTCCTGCCGGAACCCAAGTTTTTGGCAGCCCTGCCAAAGACCGCAAAACTGCCTGGCGGGAATTGGCTGCACTCAGCAAACTTCCCGAGTTATTGCAGAAATTCAAGCTTTTGGAAAAACGCGTCCAGGAATTGGAAAAGTAAATACAAGTCAATTCTGCTGCGTTTTTGCTTAAACAATGGAGCATCTTGTCGTCAAAATCCGTTAAGTTTGCTCTTAACTTTAATCTGATCTTTACCAACTTAAAGGAACACAGCATGTCAAATTTATTAGAAAAAAATCAGCAAGCCCCTTTGTTTACCGCCAAAGACCAGAATGATCAAACGGTGTCTTTAGCGGATTATTTAGGGAAAAAAAATGTGGTGCTATATTTTTACCCTAAAGATGATACTCCAGGCTGCACTATTGAAGCTAATGACTTTACCGAACTGGCAGGGGAATTTGCCACATTGGATACTGAAATTATTGGCGTCAGTAAAGACGATTGCGCCAGCCACAGGGGTTTTATCGCCAAATACGGCTTGAATATCGTGCTTTTAGCGGATACCAGCGGTGAGCTTTGCGAGAAATACCGGGTTTGGCAGGAAGTAGAAAAAGAAGGCGTTAAAAATTGGAAAATAGTTCGCTCCACTTTCATAATCAACCGCGAAGGCGTGCTGCTTGAAGCGCTATATGCGGTCAATCCCACTGGTCATGCCAAAGAGATACTGACAAAAATACAGGATTTGGATTAAATCCTAAGGACAGTAGGAAATTGATGCAATTGCTTTATAGAAATCGAGGTTTTTAGCTTCCTAAGACTGAAAACCTCGATTTGCCTTTGCTGTATCAATGCTCTAATTTGCTGTGTAGCCTCATTGACATTGCTTAGCAGGCTTTTCTAAATTTTTGCACACGGTTAATCACATGAAAACTTTTATCCTTGGCGGCGCCCGCTCCGGCAAGAGCAGTTATGCTGAAAAACTAGCGGTTGAATCCGGTTTGGAAGTGATTTACATCGCTACCGCCCAAGTCTATGATAAAGAATTTGCTGAGCGGGTTCGCCTGCATCAACAACGCCGCCCGGCAAACTGGCAACTCATAGAAGAAGGTTTTTTTCTCGCAAAAGTCTTACGGGAATCCGCCAATAAAGATCGAACATTATTGGTTGATTGTCTGACTCTATATCTGGCGCAATGGTTATGTCCTGATTGCCCTGCCCCACAACCCGATTCCTGGGCAAATGAGCGTACGCAATTACTGGACACTTTGAAAAACATACCTGGAAACATTATTTTGGTTAGTAATGAAGTGGGATTAGGCATAGTGCCTATGGGGGAAATCAATCGTTATTATCAGGATGAAGCCGGGCGATTAAATCAAGCGGTGGCGGCTATTTGCGACCGGGCAGTGTTTATGGCTGCCGGTTTGCCCTTGCAGCTTAAGGGTTAACGCTTAACATTTCCCCATTGGTTGTGGTAAATCAAATCTTCCAGATCTTGCCGTGCAGCCCAACCCGCGGTTTCCAGCATAGGCTGCGGATAAAAACTTTCAACATAGCCCAGACAGAGGATGGCAATTGTTTTGGAGCCTTCGGGCATATTTAATAACTCCGACAAGGCATCCGGTTCAAATAAAGACACCCAGCCCATCCCCAATCCCTCGGCTCGCGCTGCCAGCCATAAATTCTGAATAGCGCAGACAGCGGAGGCTATATCCATCTCAGGCAAGGTGCGGCGTCCAAATATATGTTGCTCACGTTTATCCATTAATGCCACGATTAGTAATTCCCCGCATTCACGGATGCCTTCCACTTTTAACGCCATGAACTGTTCTTCACGTTCGGCAAGCGCGTGTGCGGTGGCCTGACGTTCCTCTTCCACCAAATTATAGATTTTCATGCGCAAGGCGGAATCGGTTATGCGTATAAACCGCCAGGGTTGCATAAAACCGACACTGGGCGCTAAATGAGCAGCTTGCAGTAGATTTTTAAGAATTGTCTCAGGCACCGGTTTTTTTAGAAAATGCCGCATGTCCCGTCTTTCGGCAATGACACGGTATATGGCGGCTTTATCTTGTTCGCTAAAACTATTCATAGGTTATCCAAAACAATCGGTTCTTGTGCTCAGTGAGCAGTGCATGTTGAGCCAGTCTCAATGCTGTATTAGACTGCCAGTGAAAAGGGTCGGTGCTTGAGCAGCAAATTGAGACGTACAAAAATAGGCATGACTAAGCTCATAACTTTACTTGATTACCCATTTTGTATTGGCAATTAAAAAACCTTGCAATGTCTATTGTACCGTATAAGTCATACCCTTTGAGTCGTTCTGTTGAGACATATTTTCTGTCTCAACAGAGTTGTTTTATTAACGACCGAGTAGTATTCTGCAAATGTCTAAATCCTATTGAGACACACGAGGGCAATATTGATGCAAAACTACGAAACCGACGTAATAGCATGGGCAAATGAACAAGCGGCGTTTATTCGTTCCGGCCGCTTTGACTTGCTCGACCTTGAACATATTGCAGATGAGATTGAAGACGTGGGAAAAAGTGAGCAGCGCGAATTAATGAGTCACTTAACGGGCCTTATTGCTCATCTATTGAAATGGAAATTCCAACCGTCCCATCGTGGAAGCAGTTGGGAAAAGACTATCAAAGTTAAGCGCAAGGAAATCTCTTACAGCCTTAAATCTATGCCGAGTCTAAACACTCGTCTGGACGATCCTGAGTGGTTAGAGTTGGTATGGGATAAAGCGGTCAATCAGGCAATGACTGAAACAGAGTTAGATTGCTTTCCAGAAAGCTACTGCTGGTCAGTAGCACAAATATTAAATCCGGAGTTCTGGCCGGAATAAATGGCGTTGTTCGATTACGCGCGGCGATCCAGCGCTAACGCGCGCCGTTCCAGCTATTGATTAATAAAAACCGCGGAAGTCTGATCTCGCTGAAAGGACAACTTGGTGATTCCGCCATAATCCAGCGTAAATTCAAACATTTCCGTTAAGGGCAAGCCGAGCGCAAATGCTAACAATGCACGAATCACACCGGAATGGGTCACCGCGATCAAGTCCTGATTTTGAAACTGCTGAAGCATATCGGCGATAAATTCACTACATCTTCGGTACAAATCACTGAAACTTTCCCCTCCCGGCGGCGATGACTCAACATAGTCCACACTCCAGGCATGAATTTGATGAGCAGGAATGCTTTGCCAGGCTTGCATTTCCCACTCACCAAAATTAAGCTCCTGTAAGCGCTCGTCAAATTTCAAATTGGGCAGTTCAAGATGCTCTGCCAATTGCCTGCAACGTTTTAATGGACTGGAAAAGCTACAAACAGGAGAAATATCGGCAATTTTGCTGCGAATAGCCGTTAATTCTTCTGCAAAACTGCCGGACACCTCAACATCGCTCTGCCCGTAACAAATTCCGGACGGCAAAGCCAGTGAAGTATGACGGATTAAATAGAGCTGCATGCCAAGACTCCGACATAAAAACCCACTTCACATAATTGCTGCATGGCGCCTAAACAATCGCCGGTGTATCCACCAATAGCCACGCCTAATTTTCGCTTGAAACTTATCCAGATAATTCCGACCAAGATCAGCGACCACCAAAACTTTACGTCCAGCAGGGCTAATGGCGTTAAACCAAATAAGGTTGCCTTAGCCAATTCAGCAGGACTGATGGATTGCGCAAAAGCCTTGGCTTTGCCGCTTTCTCGCGCATAGTCCATAGTGGTCATTAATAATACGGCTGCAAAACGGCTCAGAGCGTGTCCGGCTATCAGTGTAAACACCATGACATCAGGTTTCAAGGCTAGCAAGCTCTGAAATTTGATTAGTAATGTCAAAAACAAGGCTATAGCGCCAAAATTGCCGATA
>CAVUMJ010000042.1:0-16148 GCA_963741375.1 uncultured Pseudomonadota bacterium | reverse complement strand
TAATGCCACGGCAACTTCATTAACTAATGCCAACAACAATAATGCTTCAGCATCAACAAACTCCAACGGCGGTGCTGGCGGTAATGGCGGCTCAATCAGCAATTTCAGTAACCCTGTTAATCCCGGTAACGGCGGAATTGGTGGTAGTGCTAATTCCATTACTCAGATTAATAATACGGGGGTTGGCGTCAATTTAATTTCCGGCAATGCTGTTGGAGGAAACGGTGGGCAGAGTAGTGATTCCGGCTCAACAAATGGGGCTGGCGGTAATGGCGGTTCTGCTTCTAATAACAGCTTAGGAATACTGAACGGCAATGGTCAGCTGACCATTAATGATAATACCACTGGAGGCAATGGAGGAAATGTTAATGGGAATGTCGTGGCATTCGGCGGTGGTGACGGTGGTTCAGTCACAAATAGCGGTACCGGCATAATAATCGGCAGCGGCCAACTTGTCGTAAACGGTAACGCGAATGCTGGAAATGGTGGAGGCGCTATAGGCGGTGTTGTCACGGGCGGTGACGCTTCAGGTTATGGGAATGGCGGCAATGCGACTAGTTATTCCTCCGGTATCGGTTCCGGCAATAGTTCGATTACAGTGAACGATAATGCAACAGCTGGATCTGGTGCAACATTGTCACCATCTTATGAAATATCTCAGGGTGGTGATAACGGTGGAATTGCTTCCTCATCAGCATTTGGAAGTAACGCAGGTAGTCAATCGGTTACCGTGTCAAGTAATGCAATTGGCGGCGGTAGCTCTGGCGGGCTTCCTGCCCATCCGGGAACTGCCAGCGCTAGTGCAAATGGTGTTTCTACCGGAGGAGGCGCTGTTTCTGTAACAGTTCAGCAAACCGGTGGCAGTAGTGGGGGAAAAGCGGAATCAGGCGCTAATTCGGTTCTGAATAACGCCGCCACAGGATCTACCAGTGGCGCATTAACTTTATCTCAATCAGCAATTGGGGGCTCAGGTGGGGCTGGAGGAAATGGAGGTAATGCAAATTCCACTTTTTCTATCACGAATAATCTGGCGTCAAGCATATCGACAAATAATACTGCACAAGCTGGAAATGGTTCAGACGTTTTTTTTTATCATGATGGAGGACAATTTCTTACAAGTAATGGGGCGGGTAATGCAACCAGCAGCACCAACATAGCTTCCAGTATTAATGCAAAAATTTCGATTAACGATACTGCAATTGGAGGTGGTCTAACAGGGTTAGGTAGGTCTGCTGGTAACAACAGCGGCAATGCAAGTTCAAACGCTGTCGGAAGCAATAACGGAACACAATCGGTTAATGTCAATTCTACAGCCAGTGCGGTTGTAGGTAATGAAAGTAGTGAAGGAAACGCTGCTTCTTATGCTAAGGCCATTAGCTCGAATGGGAATGTTACTGCATCAAGTTTAGCAAACGGTGGTAATTTTTCTTCCGTAATAGTTGGTGGTGGCTATGGAAATGCCGCCTCTGTTGCCATTAGTTCAACTGGTGCAGGCAATGCTTCTTCTTCCAGTATATCCAATGGCGGAAATGGACAAAATACCGGTTCTTACACTGGAAATTCAACCGCTTATTCTAGTGCTACCAGCACACAAAGTTTTGCAACAGCTTCCAGCACAGCAAACGCTATCCCAGTAAGCACCACAAATAATGTCCTCAATGCGGTGGATGCTAATGCTATTGCCTCAGGTGGTTCCGGCTCAAAGGCAAATGCTGTCGCGACAACAACCGGAGTTCAACTCACTGTGCAGACTCAGGCTAATAGCACTGGAACCAGCAACGCCATTGCCACCATTGGCCAACCTGATTCGTTTCCGGCAAGTACTTCAGTAATTCAAGCTCAAGCCAATGTCACGGCTTTGCCCCAACTTAGCAATGTGACTACGGCATTAACCGGCGAAACCAATATCAATCAAAACTTTAATTTTGGCGGTAATAGTCAAGCTTGGTTATTAGGCAATTTGGGTGTGACCAATTCGTCCACAGCAAACGGATTTAAGGATTATCAAAGTACGGTAAACCTTTCTATTGATACCAGTTCGATTACTCATTCACAAGATGTCTTGTTAGGATTGTTTGATCCATTGCTAAGCAACAAAAACTTATTGGCCGGAAATGGTGATAGCCTGACTGCTTCCTATACCATTAGCGGTATCGATGGCAGCAGTACGAAGAGCTATACCATCAATGCTTCAAACATTGCCCAAGGAGTTGCATTTTTTAATGATAGCACCTTGGATTTGGGTAGCCTGGCAAGCTATGTTAGCTCATCAAATACAGTTCTAAATTTAATCTTTAGCCTTAAACTTCAAACCCAAGTGAATACCGGAGGTTTTGATTTTAATTTTATTGTCGGTAATTCGACCTTGGGTAGCGGAATTGCAGGTAGTCCAGCGTTGGTAAGCGCAGACGTATCCCAAGCGCCTATTCCAAATGTTATCTGGTTGTTTGGTACCGGTCTTGGTATGATGTTAATGAGCTTTAATCGTAAAAAGTCAGGATATTCTGTTTGAATGTTAAAAAAATGGTAACTATTTACCAAGTTTTTCAATATCCTGCAAATATTTGATAACTTGTTTTTTGGCGCCCGAGTGTCTGGCAGAGGTTGGATCAGCAAGGATAGATATTTGCTTGCAATATTTGCATACGCCCTATCCCTGTGGGTAATGCTGATCTAAAGCAAGAATGTATTCACTGCGTCCTTTGTCAAACACTCCGGCGCGAAAAGCCGGATAGCCGGCCCTAATCGGCTCATTCACCCCGTTTGTTTTTGACTATTGCTTTGAGACAATCTCTGGAAAGTTCAAACCGATGTTCATGCATGCAGGCATGGCGTTTTTCATCGTCTCCGAGTTCGGCTGAACACAATCTCTTGGCGTCTGCTCTGCAGGCGTTTCGTACATCCTCCGATACCTTTGGCGGGCCAAATGCTTCCATAATTTCAGGCAGTAATTGTTCGGCAACGAATTTATGACCTTCAGAGTTTAAATGTCTGCCGTCTAGCTGACGATACTCAGCCGGAAGATCGGCAGTGCTTTCGGTGATAATCTTGATGCCGCGAGCATTAAGCTTGCTGGAAATGGCATCCATATCCTCAATGCCTTGCTCGTGGCTTATTGCGTGGCTTAAGTTATTATAAAATCCGCCGCTGGTGTCTAAAATGACAATTGCCGTTCCTGCCGGTACATCTGAGTCCACCCGGTTGCGCATGTCTGTTGTTGTGTTACCGTAAGTACCTGCGTTTAGAACCGTCACGCTATAACCCTTAGCTCGCAGCATTGACTGGAGTTGTGCAGAAAATGCTTCAGATGCGGCAACATTCCATCCTGAAACGTTGCTTGCCCCAAAGGCAACAATCTGGGCGTATGCCGAACCCGCAAAAAACATTATAAAGACAACTATAACCAATAGATTAAACGGTGAACGGCGTGAACTTGGCATATCTTTTTGACTCCTTGAACCGGGAAGGGAATGACTTCTAACGATTAGTTAGTTTTTAAAACAGATTCGTATATTAAGTAGAATTAATTAACAACCACTTTGAACATCGGAGTCAGAATTTGGTTGCCATACGCATTGACGTGACTATCATCTATATAAAGCGGCCGGCTGTCGCGAGAGGCGAAACAACGATCATTGGTGCATAAATATGGAATTGGATCCAGGATTTTGACTCCGCATCGGTCCCGCGCTGTATTTTGGGCGTCCCAAATGTATCCGATTTGATGATGATATTCTTCCAAAGAAACAGAGACATCCTCCTTAATTCCCCATAGGGCTCTTCTAGACAATTTTTTCGGTACATTGAAAGGCATATTGGGTATCGGTCTAACCAGATAAACGGTTCGGTTTTTTGCAAATTCGCATGATGTTTCGATCAGGCTATTGGCATAATCATTCATAAAATCCGTTTCCGATGGTGTAGTTCTATCACCAAAATAAAGTGAAAAAGGATCGTAAGTGGCGCTGTTGACAATGACTAGCGGAATATCAGGATTTATGTCCTTGATCTTGCTATGAACCCAATTATTAAAACCAAAACAATCATGATTTTTATCGGGGGTTGTGCCGTCCGTTCGGTGAGCGCCGAATAAAGTTGGACAGGTAGTGTACGACCATTCTAGTACACCGTCATTTTTGTTTGGCAATGCGGCAACTAATGCAGGCGCCATTGCTGCGGAATGGCTATCGCCTACCAGAATTGCCCGTAAATGTTCGCCGCCCAACATGCAAGAAGGGGATTCAACACCACTTGTTGGAAGACAATCCACCCCGTTAGAGTTTTTAAGTCTAATACTATTATCATTAGAGCCATTTACGGCTATATCAATTAGCTTATTTTCTGAAAATCGCTGCGGCCATCCTTTATTTATCCAAATACCTGAACCATATGTAATGATAGCCAAGCACGTCAAAGCCACCAATGTAATTGCTGTTCGGTATTTTAGTTCTCCAAGACATATTCGAGCAGGCTGTTCGACGAATGAATAAGATAATTGAGCTAAAAAACATGTGATGGTGATTCCCACAAAAATATTCATATTGTCTTGGGGTAACTCAAGATACGCTAAACTCACGACAACGAACCAATGCCACAAATAAAGTGAATAAGAGCAATTACCTAACCACTGTGCAATAGGATTGTTAGTTATAAATGAATCAGAGCGTGCAGCTATTAAGACTAACACGGCCCCGGTTACCGGAAATAGAGCTCGCCAGCCAGGCCAATTTGAATTTTTGTCAAACCAAAGTATTGAGGCGATAATCAAACAAAACCCAAACAATTCCAGCAGTCGTTTTGTCGTTTTTCCTAGTTGCATATTATATGCAAACAGATAGATCATACTTCCTGACAGTAATTCCCAAGCCCGCGTAGGAAAAAGATAAAATGCGGGTGTCGGGTTTTTAGGTGAGATTAATAGCGATAGAATGAGTGATGATATAAAGCTTACTAAAATAGTTGGAACTAATATATTGCGATTTGGACGTAATTTCCAAACAATCATAAGCAATATGGGAAATAGCATATAGAATTGCCATTCCACTGATAACGACCATGTGTGAAGCAGCCATTTGTCGTGAGCAGCCGCATCAAAATAACCCTTTTGCCGCCAAAACAGAATGTTTGAAATAAAGGTGAGGGCATAAGTGGTTTCTTCTCCCAGTTCAAGATAGTCCGGAGCCGGGAGTAAAAACCAGCCTGCGATGAGCAGAGTCAGGCAAAAAACCAAGAGTGCCGGAATGATTCTTTTGGCGCGGGCTAAATAGAATTGCCATAACGAAAACTCTGCTTTGCCAAGAGCTTCGATAATGATGGTTGACATCAGAAATCCGGAGATGACGAAAAAAATGTCTACGCCAATAAACCCGCCATGAAAGCCTGAAGCGCCAAAGTGATACAAAATAACTGCGGCTACGGCCCAGGCGCGTAAACCGTTGATATCATATCTGAACTCAATCATTTTAGAGGCTATCATATTTGGTTCATCCGCAATTATTTTAAATAAAATAGATTTAGAGCGAACCCTTGACGATCCGGATATTTTTGTATCGGCTACTGATTATGATTAGTCTGTTTTGCCAAGCCTATCCTCAATTATCCTGGCGACATCGCCTGTGGGATCTAAAGGCAAATATGACCAGGACTCATATTGATCGGTCAGTAATTTGGCGGCGCCGTAATCTATGAGTTTACCAACCAGTTCCCGATGATAAGTTTCGGTGGCGTTATCGCTTAAATCGACTAATACAGGCTTACCCGTATAAGCCGCTTCGGAACACATGGATAGCGAGTCGCCAGTGACTATAAACAGATCAGCGTGGGCAAGCAATGCATGATAGAAACTCTTTTCTTTTTGCCGCCAGTCGAAAAACAAATAGTTTAAACCATCCAGATTATCAAGTAGGGTGGTCTGCGCGGATTCAGGGGTTCTGCGGCTATTTGATAT
This sequence comes from uncultured Pseudomonadota bacterium, assembly GCA_963741375.1. Taxonomy (GTDB): domain Bacteria; phylum Pseudomonadota; class Gammaproteobacteria; order Methylococcales; family Methylomonadaceae; genus Methylomonas. The sequence continues at coordinate 10,201 of CAVUMJ010000042.1, read as the reverse complement.
AACCAGAAACCCTCCTATTGAATTGACCACACTGACAATACGTTGCGCTAATTCAATGGCGTGCGCCTCGTTAAATCCATCGCAGTAGCGTGTGTTCCCCCCAAGTAGCAAGCCGATAACGGGTTTTGGTAAACTGCTGAAGTAATCTTCATGCTGCTGGTACGCGCTGGAAAGAAGATGATTGGTAAGATTATGAGGTACGGAAATTAAAGGAACAACATTTCCGCCAATACATTGAGGCGATGCGACCAAATCGTATTCACAAAGCCGCGGATGAGGTATATCCGGCAAGATGGATGCCAGATAAATATTTAGACAATCTTCAAAAAGTATTTTCAAATCGGCTATTTCGGCAATTGTTTCCTCGCCTGTGCCGCTAATGATCAGTAGTTTTTTTTTATTACCGTTAGTATGATAGGTATAGCGGTCTTTGAGCATCTGATTGTACTCGCTATGATTATCATATGGCAGGGGAATCAGCTCATAAGAGTAGCCCAAACGTTCTGCAAGTCCAATACGCGCATTCAATTCACCCGTGTAAGCACTGTCCACAACCCACACCAGCGGCCGTGTGGCGCTTTTGTTCTTTTCAAGATATTGCTGCGAATCTAACATTGAAACACCCCTTATTTATCAATACTTTGTGCAATAGCTCGCGCAGCAATTGCACCATCCGCGATTGCAGTCACAACCGATTGTAGCCTTGGATTAGCAACATCTCCAATAGCATAGACTGAGGCAATTGAGGTACGCCGCCACGAATCAATCTCTATATATCCGTTGCTATGTTTCTTCATGCTTGCAAGATTATCAAGATTTTGCAGAAATTCGCTATTAGGGGTAAATCCAATCCGCACAAAAACCATATCGACTTTGATCTTAGCTGTAACGGAACCTGATTTGCTTAAGGATAATTCTATTCCTTCCCAAGTTTGCCGAAAATCAATAATTTCTACTTCCGGATATTCCATAACCCGTTCCTGATCGATCAGTATTCTAACTTCATTGCGAATCTTTTTTTGAGCTTTTGGTTGTGAGCGCATCAGCAAATAGGTGCGTGCAGCAACCAATGCCACATCATTCACGGTAAAGTGGGCATTGTCGCCTCCACCAATAACTGCCAATGTTTTACCGCGCAAAAATTCCATCCGGCTAAGGTGATCGGTTGGAAAACAACCAATTAGCCCTGCTGCAAACAGTGGGCCGAATCCGGGAGTTTTGTTGAATACTTCAGATCCTAAAGCCCGCACGCCTGTTGCAATAACAAGGGATTGAATTTCAGACACGGTTTGATTTCCGTCAGCATTTTGCAAATAAAGTCTGTAACCGGATTCCATCGTTTCGACAGCTGCGGGTTCAGTATTAAATCTAACGGAGATATTTTCTATGTTGGTGTGATTGCTATATACCCTGGCAATTTCCTGACTTGTTAGCCCCTGAAAGCCCAATACCCAACGATTAATTCTGTCAATGTTATTCAACTGTCCGCCTAGAGTCGCATTGCGCTCGATAATCTCAGCAGAAAAACCCAGTTGTTTTAGCCATAACGCACAAGCCATACCTGCCACACCGCCACCAATAATACAGACTCTTGGGTTGCAAGCTGATAAATCTTCTTTGGGATGTAGATTGTTCAGTTTAAAGGTCATTTTAGCTTAGTGTTTATTCTTCGATTGATTAAAATAACTGGTTTCTAAGGTGATCAAAAATACAATAGAAAGACAATACAATAGCCGGTCAAAATTTTCATCTGCCACCCCAACGGTTTCATTCTTTGTTCAACGTACAACTAACATAGAATTGATTATGTTGGATTTCTACAAAAAATCTACATGTTTATAGCGCCAACTACTTTTATTAAGATAAAAATTGTTTTGGCAAGGTGCTGATTTGTACGGGTGGTGTCATAGGTTAAAGTTTTTTCTAAATTTTGGGTATAACCATGTCGAACACAACTTTTTTAAAATTTCCAAAAAAATCCAAAAAAATTGATTTATGTTAATAAGAATTAATCTGTCGCCGTGATAATAATCCGGTATTTTACAAAAATCTCCTGAAGGGAGGAGGGGGCTAGGAAATGAGTCCTAGCATCAATTCCGTTGAGTAGTGTTCAAGCTATTGCTTTCCAGATAAGCGCTAAATATGCCGTCAGGCTGGCGGTACGCTGCTATTGGTTTCCGAATTTTCCTGAAAATCAACTATTTATCTTAAGGGTGCACAACTATTTGCTGGTTTTTAGCTGAACTTTCTTTCATATTACGAAAATATTAAAAAAATTTAATGCGGTACAATTGACCGGATAGATCTTAATAGGATATAACGAATTCGCTAAAAACGTGATGGACTTCACATAATTAAAACTGACGCTTTAGGGGGTACGATTTTATGAAAATCATTGCTCAATCAGCTATTACTCTTGCTGGCGCAATATTAGCGTCGAATGCAAATGCTTATGAAATCCACGTCTTTGAGGTACATAGAAAGTTACGTATCCGGCAGCCGGGCTAAGGTGTAATTTAAGTACTTGGAAGTACATATATTTATAATAAAAATTTTGGAGAAATGAATGATGTATTCGACAAATAAAATAACAAACACTTCTATTACGAACAATCAATACTTCCCATCATTCCGTTTAAAGCCTTTGACGCTATCGGTAGGTTTAATATTGACTCAGCCTGCATTAGCGGCTGATTACCTTTGGACTACGGGTAGTTTTTCAGCTGAATTCCCTGGAATATCTTCATTTTCTGCGGCGGATACTTTCGAGATCAGTCCGGGTGGAACGAAGTTTTTGGATACGACGCTGACTAGCGCGGCTAACACCACCGTTACAGACACTTTGTATTTCGAAAGCAGTGTTTTGAACAATAATGGCCTGTTTAATTTTGAAAATTCATCAAATTTATCTGACTACTCAGGCAGTGCTGTTTTTAATAACAATGGGGTGTTCGAACAAAGCGGAGGTGGTACTACCAATGTGCAAGTCACTTTCACAAATACCAGTACGGGCACTGGCACTGGCGTAATCGAAGCGACCTCAGGCGTTATTAACTTCACAAACAACGACGCCAGCTTTAACAATAATAGCGTCTTTACCAACGGTGGCGGTTCTGGCGTGATTAATGTGAATAGCAATGCTACTTTCACCGGTGCATTTACTTCCAATAATCTATATTTAAACAACGGTACCTTTAACGGAGTAGGTGCGGAAATCGCCGGCAGCGTCTCCCAACCCAATTCAGTGGTGGAATGGACGGGCGGCGCCTTGGCAGGAGCTTGGACGCTGGACGCAAACCAAAACCTAAATCTGCAAAGCGGTAATACAAAATTCCTGGAAGGCAGCCTGGTCAACAATGGTGTGATCACAGCTAACGACCATTTGTATTTTGACAACGCCACCCTGACTAACAATAACCAATATATAGCTAATGGTAGTGTCAACTTGTATGACTGGGCCGGCAGCGCTTTGTTTACCAATAACAGCTTATTCGAAAAAAGCGGATCGGGCAGCACTACTAATATTGACGTGACTTTTACTAACAACAGCGGACACACGATTCAGGCCGACGCTGGCACTACGCTGAATTTTGCTAACGGCGACGCTACCTTTAACAACAACACCGCCTTTACCGGTACAGGTGCGATCAATATTAATAACAGCGCAACCTTTGTCGGTAATTTCACCAATAACAATAATCTGACCTTTTCAAACGGCACGTACACCGCCGGTAACGGTACCATTACTTCGGCTACCTTGGCTGGAGGATCCCTGAACTGGACAGGCGGTACATTGCTCGGCAACTGGAATATTGATTCAGGCTTGCAGCTTAACTTAAATTCCGGCAATACAAAGTTCCTGGAAGGCAATCTGGTCAACAATGGTGTGATCACAGCAAACGACCATTTGTATTTTGACAACGCCACTTTGACTAATAACAATCAGTACATAGCTAATGGTGGTGTGAACTTGTATGATTGGGCCGGCAGCGCCCTATTTACCAATAACGGTTTGTTCGAAAAAAGCGGTTCCGGCAGCACCACAAATATTGGCTTGACTTTTATTAACAACAGCGGTTACACGATCCAGGCCGATGCAGGCACTACGCTGAATTTTGCCAACGGCGACGCTATTTTTAACAACAACACCGCCTTTACCGGTACTGGTGCGATCAACGTCAATAACAGCGCCACCTTTGTCGGTAATTTCACCGATAACAATAATCTGACCTTTTCAAACGGCACGTATACAGCCGGTAACGGAGCTATCACTTCGGCTACCTTGGCGGGCGGATCCCTGAACTGGACCGGCGGTACATTGCTGGGCAACTGGAATATTGACTCAGGCTTGCAACTTAACATCAATTCCGGCAATACAAAGTTCCTGGAAGGCAACTTGATTAACAATGGTGTAATCACAGCAAACGACCATTTGTATTTTGACAACGCCACCTTGACTAATAATAATCAGTATATTGCTAATGGTGGTGTGAACTTGTATGACTGGGCCGGCAGCGCTCAGTTCACTAACAATGGCGTGTTTGAAAAAAGTGGTACAGGCAGCAGCACCAGTATCAACCTGACTTTTACCAATAACAGCGGCGGCACGATTCAAACCGATGCAGGTAATACGTTGAATTTTGCCAACGGCGACGCTATTTTTAACAACAACACCGCTTTTACCGGTACTGGTGCGGTCAACTTCACTAACAGCGCCACCTTTGTCGGTAATTTCACCGATAACAATAATTTGACCTTATCGAACGGGACGTTTACTGGCGGCAATAGTCCTACCACTTCGGCCACCTTGGCTGGCGGTTCCTTAAACTGGACCGGTGGTACATTAACCGGCAACTGGAATATTGCTACCGGTCAGCAGCTTGGCATTAACACAGGCAATACAAAGTTTTTGACAGGCAGTGTGATCAACAACGGAAATATCACTGCTAACGATCATTTGTATTTCGAAAATGCCAGTCTGACTAATAACGGCCAATACACAGCCAACGGCAATGTCAATTTGTACGATTACGCCGGCAGCGGCAGCTTTGTCAACAACGGAGTCTTCGTCAAGAGCGGTGGTACTACCGACGCAAGCACCATGAACTTCAGCAATACTGTGACAGGTGATGTGGAGATTCAAAGCGGTTCGGTGCTGGATTTAGCCAATGGTTTCGACAATCAGGGCCTGATCAACCTTGGCGCCGGCGCGACGCTGACTATAGCCGGAAACGGCAATTTTACTAGCGAGGGAACCGTACAGGGCATAGGCGGCATTAACGGCAATTTGACGGATACTGGTACGATATTGCCTGGAACAGTGGGTACACCAGGCACTTTGACCATTAACGGTAACTACCAGCAAAACTCCGGAGGCATTTTTAATGAACAACTAGGATCTACGTTTGGTTTGTTGGACATTAGCGGCAATGCCACCTTTAACGGTGGTTTGAAGTTAACCGCGGTTAGCGGTTTAAATTTGAGCTTGAACGAGAACATTGTTATCGCAGCGATTAACGGTTCATTAACATCCGGTTATTTTGGCGGAAACACTATTTTCACCGATAGTATAGGCGATGTGTTTAAGTTAAGCCAAACGACTAACGGCAATGTCACCGATTTGAATCTGACCGTGGCGAGTCTTGCGGCTGTGCCGGTTCCTGGCGCAGTGTGGTTGTTCTGTTCCGGTTTGCTGGGTTTCATCGGTATGAGTAGAAAAACTAAATCAGTGTAATTTAGTTAAACGGGGCGGTTTATTTTTCTCCTCCCATGTAAAGTCAGTTGTAGGGTACGCATTGCGTACCCTTTTTTAATAGTAATCATCAAACTACGCTAGGAGGCTGTCCGAGAATAGGAACCAGCCCATAGGGCGCAATAGGCGCTAGCCGTATTGCGCCGCATGTTGGCCTTCGATCATCCGGCGTATTACGCTTCGCTAATACGCCCTATGGCCCTAAGGTTTTTTATTCTCGGACAGCCTCCTTGAGTGGCCCCGAGTAAATATAGATCGGATAGAAAATGAATAATCCGGAATAAACATAACCGGATTAGAAAGTTGTATCCTGAAATTGTATCCGAATGGATTCCGCTTCATCAAAATGGTCGATTATTGCCTTAACACACACCGAATCCAATTTTCCTGACCAGACCATTTTGTTAAGCTCATTATGAGCATTTGGCGCCGACCAGACTGCTTTATAGGGCCGTTTGCTGGTCAGGGCGTCATATATGTCCGCTACTGTGACAATACGCGCTTCAATTGGTATGTCTTGATTTTTCAAGCCGCGAGGGTATCCGGAACCATCAAGGAACTCATGATGGGATTTGACTATGTTGATCATGATTTTTGAGTCAGGCAAATGCCGAAGCGCAAAATCGCCAAGAATTTTTTCTACGATTTCATAGCCCTTCTCAACATGCGTTTCCATGATGATTCGTTCTTCCGGCGTCAGTCTTCCCGGCTTAAGCAGGATGTTATCGGAAATGCCGATTTTGCCAATATCGTGCAAGGGCGCAAATAAGAAAACGTGCTCTACAAACTCATCGCTGAGCTTGTACATTGGTGCAACCGATTTGGCTATAATTCTGGAGTATCGGGCCATGCGCTCTAGGTGCGCGCCCGTTTCAAAATCCCGTAAATTTGCAAAGTCTCTGGCAACTTTAACAGAAGTGATAAATGAGCGAACAACCGTAAATTCATTGGAAATGCTAATATTAATCAGGTTGGCGTATAAAGTTAAATCTCTTTGAATCTCCAGGGTAAAGGCGGCAGGGATCATGGAGTCAAAAAAAATAAATCCCATTAAAGCGCCATTATCATAAATCGGCAAAGTGAAAGAGGAGCGAAAGCCTTGTTTTTTAAGCCACTCGGAATGTTGCGTATCGGATTTTATGATTTCCTGAATTTCGTCTATAACTCGTGCTGTGCCCCTAACGGCAAGGTCATAAAGCGCCGGACTTTCAGATAACTTAAAGTCATATAGAGTAATGGCTTCGCCTTTTCGCGTACTATTGATGAATGTTTTGAGCTGATCTGCCAATTCATCATATATTGCTACGGCAATGCGGTCTACTGAAGGTATGGTCGTTAAAATACGATCATGCAAGATATTTAATCTTTCATTAAGGGTAGCATTACTTGCATATAAATGAGGTATAGAATTTTGATTTAATGAAGACATGAGCGGAATTTAAACCAATTGCTTCCCTTTATTTAAACTAAAAGATTGGATGTATATTTATCACACACTTAAATGCAGCTTAGCATGCAGGAACATTATCATAAATCAAATGATTAAAATATCCTACGTTATCTGCCGGTTTATGTTAGGTAATGTTAACCGGAGACAGTATTGATTGCATTAATTAAAACTTTATAAACCGGATGGTTTAAATAATTTCAACATCATTTTTTCAAAACTTTTAGCGCCACTTTGTGAAATCATGTCGTTTAAATACGTAACCGAATAATAAGGCCCCATTTTGACAGGATGTTCTTGTTCAATCCGAAGCATTTCCTGATAAATCGGCATCATTACTTCCAGTGCCGAATCCGGCGGATTACGTCTGATTGAATAATATCCCCGTATCTTATTACCGGAATCGAAATAAGGGGTAATGGTGGCAAACACCCAGTAATAACCGCCATCTGCAGACAGGTTTTTAACAAAGCCGAAAAACTCCTGGCCGGATTTTAAAATTTGCCACATCAAGTGAAATACCCCGCGGGGCATATCAGGATGTCTGATGATATTGTGCTGTTGATTGAGCAGTTCGGTTTCACTGTATCCGGATATTTCCATAAATGTTCGGTTAGCGTAAGTGATACGTCCGTGCAAGTCGGTTTTTGAAGAAATAATATCCTGATCCGATAGTTTTCTTTGCAGGTTTATGGGTTCAATTTTTGGTTTCATCCGGTTTACTCCTAATTAATATTCTGTAATAAAAAGGCTTAGTTTTGGTGGAACTAAATTGAGCTGATAGATTTTTCTATACCGATAAGCAGATAGACTATATGTCAAAGACAAATTAATTAGAGGCTAGTTTGGTTGTTAGACTAGCAGTTCAGTTAAGTTTTTGCAAATATATATCACATAAAATTTATGTTTATTCAGTCGGCAAGATCAGATATTGGTAAGACATATCTTGCTCCGCTAATGACTGACGCATTAAATGGCAAATTAGAAGTTATAGCTAGTGTTCAGTCCCGTTCCAATCTGAACAGTCTTAGAAAATTCAGATGAGCAGGGCAGGTTCAATTTATCGGCCAAGCCTGCGACTATGAAGCAGTGCGCATATCCTTCAACATGATTTTTCACTGGCTAGCCGCTTGGTCAGATTTTCGTCTGTCAAAGACAAAGTACCTGCATTATGAGTTTCCTGAGCTTGAGTAGTCATAATTTAAGTCTAGGTTTTTTAAATTAAATATCCTTAAAACTCAAAATGTGCTCTAACTCCGTAAACATCCACCGGCCCCCGGTCGGCGTTAAAGCCTGGATTGCTGATATATTGATAGTCCAAAGTCAACCAAGCTGTTTTGTAAACGTTAAGCTTATAAAAAAGCTCCCATACCCGCTCCGGGCTATAATTGATTTTGCCGTCGCCAATGAATTGATCAATCCCACCCATATTCAGAAAAGCGATATGCGAGGCGGAAATCCAGCTAAGCGCATAAGCCGAGCCAAAAGCGTCCTTGTTTCGATGCCAAAGCTCCCCGTCTATCAGGGCTCCGAAGGATAAGGATCGGTCGGCAGAGGTGTAGGAATCATCTTCGGTTTTACCGTCTGAATACATGCCGCGTAAAAATATCCCGACATCCTGAGTTAGGCTTTGTTCGATATTCAGGCCTATTCCCATTTTGATATTGGTTTTTCTCGCCCAGCATAAATCAGGGGCGTTGGGATTGCTGGAGCCATAGTTGTAGTTGGTGCAGTTTGCGGCGTTGTTTTGCAACGGATTGCTAGTGTAGGCGGCTATAGCGTCGGAGAATTTACCCATATATTCCTGGTTTCTATAGCCTAGCAACCTGATAGCGCCGGGTTGGTCACCAATGATATGTCTGTGCTCCAGTTCTATCTGCTGGCCGAAATATTTCAATAATTGGTAGCTAAGCGGTTTGCCGTTGGGTTCTTGCGGCGGCATGAAGTGCCCAAATCTGAATGCCCAGTCGTCATAATAAAATTCGGCGGCGGCGCCGGTTGAATAGCCGTGTACATCGGCAGCAAAGTCATAGGCGGCGTTGGTCATAAAAGCCATACTCATAAACTGCTGACGTATATCACCGGCGTAAGCGTTTTTATCAAAAATATCGATAATGCTCATGGCGCCGACGGAAACTACCAATCTACGGCTATCAAAGACTCCGGCCAGTTGTAGCGGCCCGGAAGCGGCATGGTTGTTGTCGCCGCCCAAATTGAATGTCTGTCTTAAATAAAACCTTGAGGTATACCAGGATGAGTTTTGAGCACCGCTTTTTTGCAGTTCTCCGTTTTGAATGCTGCCGCCCAGGCCTTTTAAATTGGAAAGCGCCTCTTCAGCTATCATTTCCGGCGCGTAATAAATTTCACCGCCTAGCCAGGGTGCTTTCAGGCCGGCATAGAAATCGACAGTATTGGTATTGCTGCGTTCGGCTTGAGGCAGCAACGAGTTTGGGGAGCCGTTCAAATTGGTGTAGGCCGCTGGAAATGCCGGTTTCCATTGCGAAACTACGGATGCCTGACCATGAACATTCCAGCCTTCATCTTCCATATCATGCCAGCCGTGTTGGGCAAGCAAATGCATGAAGCTGAAGGGCTCGTCGGTATCCAGGGCGTTTGGGTCGCCTATGGCAAATACCTTTCCGGCGCCGGCAAACAGCAGAAAGTAGGCGCAAAGCCGGAATGAGCAAATTTTATGAGCTTTTTTCAAAAACATTTATCAATAGCAATTGCTCAGAGTAAATTAAGCTCAATATGAAATTTAAGCCAAGTAGGGCGGTCCTGGCTCTTCGCGGTAAAAACCGTGGCCTTGTTTTATTTAAGCTACTTTGAATGGTGTCGACGGGAATAAAGGATGCCGGTTTTTTTAATACTCAAAGTGTGCTCTGGCTCCATAAATCTCAACAGGTCCCCGGTCGGCGTTGTAGGCTGGATTGCTGATATGCTGAAAATCTGCAGAAAACCAAACCGATTCCATGACCTTAAATTTATAGTAAACGTCCAGA
>CAVUMJ010000041.1:0-4343 GCA_963741375.1 uncultured Pseudomonadota bacterium | reverse complement strand
CCTGGTCTGTTTCATGTGACAAATTGCCGGATTCGGGTAAATAGATAACAATACTACAATAGGTTGAGATATATTTATGAAAGGCTACAATTACATTCTGACATTGATTCTGATATTAGTTAACGGCGCTTGTTGGGCATACGGCAGTAGCAGCAGCTCAAGCGCCTGCGCAAAACCCAAATTCAGCGATTTTGTTCCGGCTGAAAATACTGAAGTTGCTTCAGGTTCAAATTTTTCTTTTACGGCATCTGCCAATACAATTTCAAGCAGCATCAAGGTCACCGTTAAAGATCAGCCGGTCAAGATAGATGTCACCACCAAAAAAACCGGTAATTTTGAAGTAAATGGGACACTACCGGCATCTTTAAAAGGCGTTTTCGCCCGGATTGCCATTGATGCTGTTGCGCAAAACAATTGTAAGGGCGGCGGCGGTTGGCTGGTGAAAATAACTGAGTGAAAACTAAAACACCGGTTTTGTAATGTATGGAATTTAAGCTTATGACTATTTTCATTCTCGACGCTAAACACGCAATAGCTTGTAAGCTGCAATAATATAATATGGTGATTAACATGTTTTCGAAGCGTGGAGCCGTTTCATTTATCCTGGCGGTTTCCGCCTTGTTCTCGGTGTTGTATTGGTGGAACTTAAGCCGGCCGGTGACGATGGCCGACGCTCTTACCGACCACCTTAGCTGCGTATCCTATTCACCTTTCCACAAACCCAATCAAACGCCTTTCGAGAGGGGAATATCCATCAGTGCGCAACAAATCGAAGCCGATTTAACGGCGCTTGCCAAGCGTTTCGATTGTGTCAGAACATATACCGTTACTCAAGGAATGGGAGAAGTGCCAAGAATCGCTGAAAAGCTAGGCGTCAAAGTGTTGCTTGGCATATGGATTGGACGCGGGCAGGAAGATAACGAAATAGAGCTGGCAGCCGGGATTGATCTGGCGCGGCATTATGCTTCGACCATCCGCGCCGTGATTGTAGGAAATGAGGTGTTGTTGCGAAGAGAACTGGCTCCAGCCCAGATGCGCGCCTATATTGAGCGCGTTAAAGCGGCAGTGCCTGTGCCGGTCACCTACGCCGATGTCTGGGAATTTTGGCTGCGCTATCAGACGGAATTGCTGAATTCAGTGTCCTTCGCGACCGTGCACATCCTGCCGTATTGGGAAGATGATCCTGTAGGGATTGAAAATGCAGTCGACCATGTCAGTCATATTTACCAGCATACAAAGGCTGAACTAAAAGGTAAGGATGTGCTGATTGGCGAAACAGGTTGGCCAAGTTATGGACGCCAACGCCAGGAAGCGGAACCGACGTTGGTCAACCAAGCCCGTTTTATCAGGGAATTTTCATTAAGAGCTGAATTGGAAAATATTCCTTACAACATCATTGAGGCGTTTGACCAACCCTGGAAGCGCCTTTCAGAAGGCGCTGTCGGCGGATATTGGGGAATTTACGCCGCAGATGACGCTATCGCTAAGTTTCCTTTTCGCGGCCCTGTATCCGAGTCCGAGTTATGGAGCTATACGGCTTATGGAGCAATCTTGGTATTCTTTGGCGTATTTGTGATTATTCACTGGAAGCAGCGACTGTTGCAAGCCAATATTAACCTGACTTTGTTCTTGCTTGCCGTCAGTATTTGTGGTGGAAGCGCCTGGATTGGATTTTGCCGCGATTTGATCATGACTAACCGCACCTTGCTGGAATGGGTGTATACCGATCTGTATGCAGGCTTATTGTTAGCAGCCATCTTTATAATTGGCAGCCCTTTGGCCATATGGTGTTCCACCAGTCATCCACCAAAGGCCCTGGCTCCGATAAGCCATTTGCTGCCGCGGCTACAGGACAAAAGCCGGAATTTCGATATTAGCTCTCGCCTGCTTGGGGTGCTGCGGTTTTTGTTTTTGTTCAGCGCTGCTCTGGTTTGTCTGTTGCTGGTGTTTGATGTGCATTCACGGGATTTTCCGCTGGCGCTATTTTCAGTGCCAGCCGTTGGTCTTGCCTTATTAACCTGGATAAAAGGCAAGAACGAGGCTGATGTGGAGGAAATCCTGCTGGCGGGTTGGGTGGGTTTTGCCGGATTATGGATAGCCGTTCTTGAGCACCTTACCACCGTGCAGGACAAACCGTGGCGGCTAGCGGATGGAATTAATCAGCATGCGCTTGGATGGACTTTGCTGTGCTTGTTACTAGCTGGTTCTGTGCTAGGCCCTGCGTTTTTCGAACTGCGTACGCGCCAGCGTCAAAACGCCTAGCAAAAAACCGGCGGCGGCATATTCGCCGTTATGCAGAACCAGGGCCGCTATGCCTATCATTCCAGCGCATTGTCCAATGAAACCCGAGCGGGAAATCACCGATAAAGCGCCGAGAAATAGGGATAGATAACCCATTGCGTTGTTATCGTAGAAAATTTTGGCGATTAAGCTGTGCGTCCGGCAAGCAAGGGTTTGTCCACCGCTTTCGCAAAAAAAAGCCAGTTGTTGTTCTTCTATCAATTGGCGTCTTGCCCACCAGGAAAGACTTAGAATTGCCAGAATAAGCAGCCAGGGAAGAGGATTATATTTCATATTAAACAAAAATGCGGATTGTGGAAATCTTATAGTTAAGTTTCTATAAGCTTAAGGCCTGAATTGGCAAAAGCACACTCAAGAAACTTAGAAACAGATGGTAAAAAGTATTCGGGATAAATTATTCAATAAATTGTAACTGTTTTTTTAAAGTAAGCAAAAGGCTGATAGTCTTTTGCGGAATGCGATTTCCGCCTACCAATAAATTGTCAATTTCATCAAACGCGCGGCTGATTGAATACGGCTTATGGAATCATAAGTATATACGCAACAAGCTGTGCAAAATTATCTTGTCTGTCAGTTTTGCAAGGTTAAAAGACAATGGTAGACTAATGGTTTTGATACCTTTTAGTGCCTTTTAAATTGACTAGGTGGCATAGTGATAACAAAATTTGCAGGTGCTGCAGGCAAACCATTAAAAATTGAAGCGCTTTTAAATCAAACAATCGTAGCGGGGAACCGTGATTTGGCCGAAGCTTTGGCTGCCTGTGTAGAACTAAAGTCTGTCAATCCTGGTGAGCTTCTCATTGAACAAGGGGCTATGGATAACGATATCTACTTAATCTTTGCCGGTGCATTTAATGTTGTGCTGAATGATGAGATTGTAGCCTGCCGTAGGGCAAACGAATATGTTGGAGAAATTGCCGCGTTAGAACCCAGCCTGAGAAGATCAGCAAACGTGGTCGCAATCGAAGAAAGCGTTGTGGCAAGATTATCTGAAGCCAATTTAGTGAGTTTGGGTAACCGCTTTAGTGAAATTTACCGCTGTATTGCCAAGGAACTTGCGCTAAGACTAAGCTCTTCCGATTAAATCTATCCCTTTGGTGAATGCTGCATATTCTATTAAGACAACATCCTTTTGGATTTTTGTTAAAAAAAATTATTGAACTATTGCCCAAAAGTACAATTTTCTTTATTATCATACTTGATAAAATTAAAATGTTTACTTTTTTAAGGTTCTTAATAAGTGGGTTTTATTTTATTAGAATCTAAAAAAAATCTAAACTACTAATTTTATTGAAATAAGAATTTTTAGTTTCAGATGTCGTACATGAATAGGGCGCGTATGCAAAAATGCTATTTGGCATTCCATGCTCGCCGAAGAATGTTTTGTGCTAGTGTTAACCGACGCTTCTCATTCTACCCAGACTGTCATAGAACAAAAGAAGTCGTATTGCTCAGGAGGACTGTCAAGAGGTTTGTATAAATTTTTTGATATTATCTTGATTTGAGAGTAGAGTCATTTCCATTGGGTAGCTATAGATTACGAGAAGTTTTGCTCTACATTAACGTATTGAATAAATACGATTAACCAAATTCTTAATATAAGGATTCAATTATTATGAATAAAAAATTACTTGCAATATCCGTGTTACTTGTGCTTTCTCAACCTGCATTGGCCGTCTCCGTTATCCCAAATTTAAGCATCACCAGTTTGGGAGGCAGTCCAAATGCTTATTTGGATATTATTGCCGAGCAAAGTGGTCTGACGGGCACATTTAGCCGTATCGGCAAAACTACCGACTGGACTTTAAATATCAGCGGATACGGTACCGGGAATATTTTAACACCGTCTTCCGGTAACTACACTGTCATCAATAATAGCTATTTTCTAAACGCTGAATTCACTTCAGCAGGCAAATTGGTGTCGGGTTCACTGTCAATTTTTGGTGATGTTCTTGGTGTGCCAGGAGCAAACGGCCTTCTATTATCAGAACAACTGACCAAGTTCGGCTACAATGCTTCTCAGACTGCAATTGGGTTTGATA
>CAVUMJ010000040.1:0-5460 GCA_963741375.1 uncultured Pseudomonadota bacterium | reverse complement strand
AATAATTCTTAATATAAGCATCATGTCCAGCGGCAACTTCTAACGGCATTAATCGATTAATACTGTTGCCTATAATTTCATTGGGCGTGTAACCAAAGATGCGCTCTGCAGCGGGATTAAAGGTCAAAACATTTGCAAGATCGTCTACGGTAATAATAGCGCTGGGGGCAGTGTTGAGAATAGAATTTAACTGAGAAGTCCGTAATTCCAGATTACGCATTTGCTGTTTTAACAACAGGCTGAATTTAACAATCAGGCCACCAAAAATTCCCAGCACCATTGGCACGGAAAGCATCAAGATCATTTGATTGCGCTTTATGGACAAGCTGTTTGCAATCGCCGATTCTTGCAATTCCTGATCGACTTGATCGGCAAGGCGGTTTAATTCATCGGCGAGGATCACACTGTTATTATCCAGCATGGTCATGGTTAAATTGCCAAGCTTTTCACCTTTGTAGAGGTAATTGCTGGCCATTCTGACACCTGTCTCATAGGTAAGGGTAACTTTTTTACTAAGCGCCTCACAGGTGTCCCGTAAAGCAGGTCTTAATTGCGCTAATGCCTGTAAACCGGTCTGAGCACCTTGCAAATCTTTTTTGGCGGACTCAAAACCTTCCTGTCTATGGGTCAGGCTAACATCAGTTAAAAACTGCTGAATCTGAACCACATGAAATTTGACATCTTTAACCAACACCACGCTTTTCTGATGTAAAACATGATCCTCAGCCATTCTGTCCAGATCGCCAAATCGATTCCACAAGAGTGCAATAAAAATACAGGAAGCAAGTATCAAACTCGAATAAATGCTAACCAAAAAGCTTTTTGTAACAAAGGTTTTAAGCATATTCTAGGAATCGTCAGGGTGCTCGCCATTTCCAGCACTTAATCGTATCTGTGATTTTAGTCATTAAGTCAGGTTTTGCAATGACAGATTTTCTAATCTGTGCATTCTATCCGGCATTAAAGCTTATTAAGAGAGGAAACTCTTTCGCCAAAAATCAAAAAACACCGAAATTAATCGTCTAGTAAGAAATTTTCGTATATTTGAAACCAAATCGGATTCAATTTTGCCACTCCGCTTTGGTAAGGCTTGAACCTATCCAACAAATCCACTTAGTCGGCAAACAAGTTTTTTGATATCGATCATAGTCCAATTTTACGGATTGGGATAATTTTATCCCTACTGCGTCCATCCGCTGCATTAAACTTATTAATGCACGCAATAGTTTTGTTACGCGGACAAAAACCAAGTTACCTTGTTTCAAATTAGGCAAACCGAAGCTTAATAACTACGGTCATATATATGAAGTATAAGCAGGTTACAACGTCCGCAACGTCTAACCTGCTTTATGGTGTTTAAGATTTTTTAGATCAAGATTCTGCTGCGGATTTGCGTTGTTCTGCTTCATAAACCAGAATTGGTTCACTATTACCCATGATCACGCTTTCATCAATGACCACTTTAGAAATTTTGTCATTTGAAGGCAGTTCGTACATAATGTCCAGCAAGATGTTTTCAACTATGGTTCTCAACCCCCGTGCTCCGGTTTTTCTTTCCATGGATTTGCGGGCAATTGCTGAAAGTGAATCATCTCGGAACTCCAGTTCCGCCCCTTCCATTTCAAACAGGTGTTTGTATTGCTTGATCAGAGCATTTCTTGGTTCAGTAAGAATTTGTATTAAGGCGGCTTCGTCCAGTTCATCTAAAGTGGCCACTACAGGCAAACGGCCAACAAACTCAGGAATCAGACCGTATTTAATCAAATCTTCCGCCTGTACATCCGCAAAAATCTCACCGGTGTTTTGATTGTTGTCCTTACTTTTGACTTCTGCGGAAAAACCGATGCCGCCTTTCTCAGTACGATTTTTAATCACTTTATCCAAGCCTGCGAAGGCTCCGCCAACGATAAACAGAATATTGGCGGTATTAACCTGTAAAAAGTCCTGCTGAGGATGTTTGCGGCCACCTTGAGGCGGAACAGACGCCACCGTTCCTTCAATGAGTTTCAACAAAGCCTGTTGTACACCTTCGCCCGAAACATCACGAGTAATCGAGGGATTATCTGATTTTCTAGAGATTTTATCAATCTCGTCAATGTAAACAATGCCGGTTTCTGCCTTTTCCACATCGTAATCGCATTTTTGTAAAATCTTCAGAATAATGTTTTCCACATCTTCGCCAACATAACCGGCTTCGGTCAGAGTGGTGGCATCGGCAATGGTGAATGGCACATCCAATAATTTTGCCAGTGTCTCCGCCAACAGAGTTTTACCTGAACCAGTAGGGCCTATCAGCAAGATATTGCTTTTCGCCAGTTCAACTTCCTGCTTTTTACTGTTGCTGCGTAAACGCTTGTAGTGATTATAGACAGCTACGGCCAGGATTTTTTTGGCTTTTGCCTGACCGATCACATAGTTATCCAGTTCGCTCCTAATTTCCTTGGGTTTTGGCAAGGCGCCGTGATGGGCGGTTGTTTCGTCTTCCAAGAGTTCATCCCTGATAATATCATTACAGAGTTCGACACATTCATCGCAGACATAGACTGCAGGACCGGCAATCAGCTTACGAACTTCGTTTTGACTTTTGCCGCAAAACGAACAATATAGCAGCTTGTCTTCGTCCTTACCTTTTCTGTCTTTACTCATGATGCCCCCTTTCTCATCGGATAATATCTTCATCAGAATGAAGAATATATCCAAATAATAAAAATTCCAAGCCTATTTGGTTGATAGTTACGATGTACAGCTCAAATAATCAGGCGGTACGACTGCTCAATACCTTGTCTATCAAACCGTAATCAACTGCTTGCTCGGGACTTAAAAAATTGTCTCTATCAGTATCCTGCTGGATTTTCTTTAAAGTTTGACCAGTATGATGCGCCAAAACCCGATTAAGTTTATCTCTGATAGAAAGAATTTCCTTGGCATGAATATCAATGTCTGAGGCCTGTCCCTGATAACCACCCAAAGGCTGGTGTATCATCACTCTGGAATGCGGCAGACAATAACGTTTACCAGCCGCGCCTCCTGCCAGAAGTAAAGCCCCCATACTGGCCGCCTGTCCAATACACATGGTGCTGACATCCGGTTTGATAAATTGCATGGTGTCGTAGATGGACATGCCAGCCGTCACCGAACCACCAGGCGAATTGATATAGAGATGAATATCTTTGTCAGGATTCTCAGATTCCAGAAATAATAGCTGGGCAACTACCAGATTAGCCATATAGTCTTCAACCTGACCAACCAGAAATATCACACGTTCTTTTAACAGCCTGGAATAAATATCGAAGGAACGTTCGCCGCGGGCGGTTTGTTCAACAACGATAGGCACCAGTCCGCCCGCTGCGTGTGGGGAGGAAAGCAAATCTTGTTGCATTTGTTTATACATATCGGTTTATGCCTCTAATTGCTGTTTTTCCATCACGTCAGTAAAACTTAATGCTTGTTCCGTGACAGTAACCTGACTAACTATCCATTCAATTGCCTGTTCTTCCAACACCATCTGCTGTACATCATTCAGACGGCTTTTGTCGGCATAATACCAGGTAACGACTTCATTTGGGTCTTCATAACTCTTTGAGATTTCATCAATCAAGGCACGCACCCGGAACGGATCAAGCACAATGTTGTTGACCTTGAGAATTTCACTCATGATCAGGCTTAATCCTACCCGGCGCTTGGCTTGCGCTTCAAAAGTTTCCACAATTGCCGCATCTTTCAAAGTCTCAGGGTTTTGACCAACTCTTCTCGCTTGTTCGGCATAAGAATTCATAATAGCCCCCAATTCCTGATCGACCAGGGCGCTGGGTACCTCTACGGTCAGATTATCATACAATATATCCAGCACGCTATTTTTCAAGCGGCTTTTTAAACCATTTTGCAATTCTCTTTCCATGTTATCCTTAACATCCTTGCGGAAAGATTCAATCTCACCCGCATCGACACCATAGGCTTTAATAAATTCTGCATCAATCTCAGGCAAAATCGGCTCTTCAACATTGACCACTTCTATTTCAAACTCGGCATTCTTGCCAGCCAGTTTTTGATTGCTGTATTGTTCAGGGAAAGTAGTCGTAAAAGCTTTGTGCTCGCCAACCTTCACGCCGATCAATTGCTCTTCAAAACCCGGAATAACTTGAGCCGCACCAATTTCCACCGAAAAATTCTCGGCTTTGCCATTGGTAAAACTTTCACCCTCACAGACTCCGGAAAAATGCATAGTTACCCTATCACCATCTTGTGAAGACCGTTCCACTGCATTCCAGGTTTTTTTCTGGCGCCTGAGTTTTTCTATCATGACATTAACGTCATCATCCGTTACCGATGCAACCGGACGGATCACTTGCAGGCGGCTGATGCTATCCAAAGAAATTTCAGGATAAACTTCAAACTCGGCAACAAATTCAAATTTTTCTACGGTATCCAGCGGCTGTATAAAAGGTTGGCCTATAGGCGTCAGATTTTCTTTTTGCAATGCCTCGTAGTAGCTGGACTGAATCAGATCCCCGGCAATCTCGTTCCTGACTCTGTCGCCATATAATTTTTGAACGATCTTGGCCGGAGCCTTTCCAGGGCGGAAGCCATCTATCTTGACTTCCCTGGCAATGGATTTAATGCGAGACTCCATTTTTTCCAGTACTACCTCATCCGGGATGCTGATAGTCATTTTTCGACGTAATTCAGATGTCTTCTCGACAGTAACTTGCATTGAATGTCCTCTAGTTAAATAGGCTAATATTTCAGAGACCGACAGTGACTTAAATCCCTTTGGAGAAATGATATTGCGGCTTCGTTTACGTTTGTCAGAATGGTGCGAGCGGAGAGACTCGAACTCTCACGGGGTTGCCACTGGAACCTAAATCCAGCGCGTCTACCAATTTCGCCACGCTCGCACAATAACATGCTATTATAATGAGTGACATAACTAAAAACAACATTATATTTGGCTACATCCCGCATGAATACTCGATTGACGCTATACGTGCTGACTTGGTTGATTTTAATCTGTTTTGTTCCGGCAACACTTGCCAAGCCTGCTGATAAAAAACCATTGAAGACAATTCATTTTGTACAGCAGGATTTGGACATTTCCGTGGAAATTGCCAACACAGAAGCGGAACGTGAAACAGGTTTGATGAATCGCGCCAGCATGCCGGAAAAACATGGTATGTTGTTCGTATTTCAAAAGCTTAGCAGAGTTTCTGTATGGATGAAAGACACGTTAATGCCTCTGGATGTTCTATTTCTGGATGCGGACGGCAGAATAGTCTCCATGTTTGAACATCTATCTCCTTGCAAAAAAGACCCTTGTGAAGTATACACATTCGACCAGCCTGGCTGGTATATGCTGGAAATCAACGCCAATCTCATTAAAAAATATCACCTAGCCTTAGGGCAACAATTACGTTTACCCAAGCTGGACTAGGAAGCAACATATACGTTAATTACCCAGTATTT
>CAVUMJ010000039.1:0-5273 GCA_963741375.1 uncultured Pseudomonadota bacterium | reverse complement strand
TGTTTATGTAGCCGCTTGACTCATTTGATAACTGCTCAAATATTGGCCGGATAATAATTATTGAAATGGATTTGACCATGATACATGGCGTTCCACAGCGTCATCAAAATCAGCGCCGAAAGGCCTGCAAGCAGGAAAAATACCCTAAAACCCATGGCAAATAGCGGGAAGCCATTAAACGGTTTTTCATTCATATATACCCTCCTCCAGCCAATCTATTTCATGAGTAGTAAACCCGGCGATTATACGCACTTCCCGGTTAAAAGGCCCTTTCGGTTTACTCTTAAAATGCTTGGCAATAATATTTTTATATAGTTGTTCTGAATCCAAACCACGCTGAGCGGCAATTAATTTAAACCAATACGAGCCACATTCGACATGACCGATTTCATCCTGATAAATTCGGGTTAAAATCTCAACGCCGTGTTTATCACTCATGGAGTCTAATTTGTCTATCATAACCGGGGTGACGTCCAGGCCTCTGGCTTCCATAAATCGCGGAATAATCGCCAGTCTATCCAGCACATCATCGCAGGTTTCAACGGCGTGCGTCCATAAACCGCTATGAGCGGGCAAATCACCATAATCAATGCCTAAACTTAACAGATGATTGCGAATCAGGCTGAAATGCTGCGCCTCTTCATCGGCAATCCGTAACCATTGTTGATAAAATTCAATCGGTAAATCCCGAAACCGGTAAATGATATCCCAGGCCAGATAAATCGCAACAAATTCAATATGCGCCAAAGCATGAAAAAATGCGGCTTTACCGGCAGCAGTCTCAAAACTCCTGCGCGGCATGTTTCTGGGTGGCAATTGTTCAGGCTTATCCGGAAATACAACATCGCTTATCGATAATATCTTGCCGTTATGCTGATAATCTAATAGATTATCAGTCAAAAGCTGCATAGCTTGATGGGTGTTATCAATAAGCTGTTGTTTATTGCTGTGATAAAGACACTGCTCTGCGTAATTGAATAGAAACAAAATATTAAGTAATTGAAAGAATGGCAGGAAATTTGATCCGCTTATTTAGATTGATATTTAAGCATATATCATAAAAAATCAGAACCCCGGTCTGATTTTTTGCCATTTGTTCTGTAACAGAAAACACTCCAATCAACTTATTGTAAATGCTTATGAACACCAGCCAGTTCGACACTATTGGTCAATATTTACTCAATCGTCTGTACGATTACGGCGCCAAACATGTATTCGGCGTTCCAGGCGATTATATACTTGGATTTTACGATCTTTTAGTGCATAGCCATGTTCAGCATATCGGCACGTTAAGAGAGGATACCGCCGCCTTTGCCGCCGATGGCTACGCCCGCAGCGCCGGGATGGGCGCTTTGGCCGTCACTTACGGGGTTGGCGCACTCAATACTGTCAATGCTGTGGCAGGGGCTTTTGCCGAATCTTCTCCGGTTGTGGTCATCAGTGGCGCTCCCGGGGTGCAGGAATTAAGAGACGATCCTTTGTTACATCATCGATTTGGGCCGTACACCTTTCAGAGGGAAATTTTTGAACGCATCACTTGCGCCACCGCTGTTCTTAACGATCCGGTGATTGCTTTTCGGCAGATTGATAATGCCCTGGCTGCCGCCCGGCAATTTTGCAAACCGGTTTATATTGAAATTCCACGCGATATGGTTTTAGCTCAGGGATATTCCATACCGGTCGCAAACATTGCAAATCAAAGCAGCGATCAAACCGCTTTGTCTGAAGCCGTTGCCGAATCCGTAGAGTTGATCAGGCATTCCACTTCGCCATTGATCATCGCCGGCGTGGAGTTGCACAGGCGAGGTCTACAGCCTGCCTTTCTGGAATTTATTGAACACATGGGCTACCCGGTAGCGGCCACTCTTTCCGGAAAATCCGTGATCTCGGAATTGCATCCTGCTTATCTGGGCATTTATCAGGGGGCAATGAGTAGCGAATACGCCAGATACATGGTTGAGCAATCCGATCTATTGTTAATGCCGGGAGTCACCCTAAATGATGTCGATACCGGCATTTATACTGCAAAAATCAACCCTAAAAACATGATACGCGCTGCGGCAAATGAAGTCATCATCAGTGCGCACCGCTATCCGCAGATATTTTTGGCCGATTATTTAAGCGAGCTGCAGCGAGCCATCCAACCGGCCGAGTCTGGATTTACGCCAAACGCCATGGCCCTCGATACTTTTAATTTCCCGGAGCCTGATCGGAATATGAGCGTCACTCGGCTGATTACCCGTATTAATCAGGCCTTGAGTAAGGAGATGATAGTAGTTTGCGATGTAGGTGATTGCCTGTTTGCTTCCATAGATTTACGGGTGCATGAACAAAGCGAGTTTTTAGCATCCAGTTTTTATACCTCAATGGGCTTTGCCATGCCAGCGGCCTTAGGGGCGCAAACCGCCAGACCGGATCATCGCCTGATTGTTTTAATTGGTGACGGCGCTTTTCAAATGACCGGAACGGAACTGTCAACCATGGCCAGACTGGCAATGGACCCGATTGTGATTGTGTTTAATAATTACGGTTACAGCACGGAAAGATGCATACTGGAAGGCCCATTTAATGATATCAGTGTCTGGCATTTTGATCGAATCGGCGAGCTTTTCGGCCCTTTAGCCGGTTATAGCGCCAAAACTGAGACGGAATTTGAGGCTGCGTTGGTTTCCTCACTGAACAACCGCAACATGCCTAGCATCATTAATGTCCATCTTGCCAAGGATGACGCCTCGTCAGCCATGAAACGCCTGGCGGCGCATCTGAGAACCAGGGTTACCAATCAGGATTGATGGAATTACAGTAGATTGGCGCCAAATGCAATTAAGTATATATAATTAGGCTTTGAGTAATTTGAACGCTGTCTTCAATCCAGCCAACTGAGCACTAGAGTATCTAATTTAGACAGACAGTTATGAAAAAAATAGTAGCAGTTAAAGGTGAAAGTAATTCTGGAAAAACAACATCAATAAAAATAGCGTTAAAAAACTTCTTAACTCAATATCCTTTGGCTAAAATCACCAACCTAGCACCAAAAAATCGAGTTGAAGTTTTCGAGGCCGTTGAAATAAATGGTATTACTGTTGTTTTTGCCAGTAAAGGTGATTCAGAAAAAATTTTGCAAAGCTTATTGGAAAAAATCGACAGCATAAACTGGAATGTTCTTGTATGTGCTACTAAGCACAAAGGAAAAACACAAAAATATATCCAGAATAAACAGAATTCTCAAGTCGATGTCTTATGGATAAACAAAATGCCTTCTTTATCTCAATCAAATTATCAAAGTGAGAATGAAGAAACAGCTAGGCAAATTCTCCTTAAAGTTAAATCACCCCCGGCAAAGCCGGGGGCTTATTAATGTTAGCCCCTCAAAGGGGCCTATTCGTGAATCGCCTAAAGGCGATAAACTATTTTAGCAAGTCAAGTTGTTCGTATCGAACCTCTTCTTTTTCTTGCTCCCTGATATATGCCCTGACAACTTCCTCATCCAATCCTACTGTTGAGACGAAATAACCTCTTGCCCAGAAATTTTCTCCAGTAAAGTTTTTGGTCTTTCCCATAAACTGTCTGGCAATGGATATGGCGCTCTTCCCTTTTATAAAACCTACTACATTCGATACGGCATATTTGGGCGGTATGCTTATACACATGTGAACGTGATCAGGCATAAGATGCCCCTCTACTATTTCACAACCTTTTTGTTTCGCTAGTTCATGCAATAGTTGCCCTAAATGCTTACGCAACTTACCAAATATCACTTTCTTTCTTCTTTTCGGTATGAACACGACGTGGTATTTGCAATTCCACTTCGTATGGCTCAAACTTTGATACTCTCGCATGGTTTATTCTCCTTACTCTTGGTCGAGTTAAAGAGAATGATCAAGACCGACTTATAGGTCAAACCTTTGGGAGTCCCCCGGCATAGCCGGGGGTTTACCATATTTAATTAATTAATCAAGATTTTTGCAGGACTAACGAAAGGATCGCATTGCCGCACTATCCAGCCAGACTACGTATCCATTGAATCGTACCTTTTACTCCGGCCAAAACTCAGGATTCATAATCTGTTCGAAATCCCAGGGGCAGGACTCAGGAAATACGTTCAATATCCCGGTTTCATTTTCTGCAAAGCGTGCAGCATCAGCCCAGGCTTCCGACCAAAATTCAGGGTTTTCAAGGTTTGGTTTTAAACTGGGGGTATTGTCGAGCCTGCGCATAATCATAGTACGCTGGTCTTTGATTGTCCGCTCCCAGCTCTTACCGCGATGACTCGGTTGATACTGCCATTTGATTAAGTGCGCAAGCAACAATGCCATTCTGTTTTCAAATTCGCGTTGTTCACTCTTACCCACGTCTTCAATCTCATCCGCAAGATGTTCAAGGTCAAGCATATCAAAGCGGCCTGCTCGAATAAACGCCGCTTGCTCATTCGCCCATGCTATTACGTCAGTTTCGTATCTCTGCATCAGTCATGCCCTCATTCACTGCCTGAATTGGATTTTGTCTAATTCAGATTATCATCCTGTCCCAGATTAAAAATTTTAGTCGGGGCTTTACCCTTTTACGATTAAAGACTAAAGACTAAACAACCGCCATCAACTCTTATTTTATTCCGGCCAAAAATCCGGATTCATAATCTGCTCAAAATCCCAAGGGCAAGAATCCGGAAAACAATCGAGCCCGGTTTCCTTTACTGCAAAAATAACTGCATCAGACCAGACCCAATCCCACCACTCGGGCTGAGCAAGATCGGCCTTAAGACTAGGGGTTTCCTTCAGGCAGCCATCAACTCCTTCAGATTATCATCTCGTTTCACATTAAACAACCCTAGCTAGCGTTAGTTCCGTTCGGAAGCTTTCTCGGCATTCCTTTCCGATTGGGTTTTAGCAACTTTATCTCTTAAATAGACCGGCATAGCTTGTTCGACGTTGACCAATAGCCCCTGCGAATAACAGTAAGCGCCCAATTGAGCAACTGTCGAGGCTCTAGGCCAGACTTCAATTTCTATTCCCAAAACTCTATCGGCCAAACGATGCAACAATTGGGCTTGATAGACGCCCCAGCCGGAGCCGATTCCATAACCGTATCGATCTGAAAAAACAATGTCGTTAGCATCAGTCACCGTTTCTTCGCCAATTAATTCGGCTAACCCCAGGCTGTTTTTTTGATGCATAGCCCAAAAAATCTGATTCATTCTGGCATCCATTGCCGTAAAAGCCACTTCGGCCTGCGGCCGGGTATTGAAAAAATCCTGGGCGATAGCCGCCAAAGTT
>CAVUMJ010000038.1:0-3970 GCA_963741375.1 uncultured Pseudomonadota bacterium | reverse complement strand
GCACGCAGGTTTGTTCGGAACTGCCGTGGCGACGATGGGAATGTTGTCCACAGCCGCATTTATTTTAGCCATGGATACTTTTGGCCCCATTGCTGATAATGCCGGCGGCATAATTGAGATGAGTGAGCACCCGGAGGAAGTGCGTTGCCGTACGGACAAACTTGACGCAGTTGGTAATACAACCAAGGCATTGACTAAGGGCTATGCCATAGGCAGCGCCGGTTTGGCGGCTTTTTTGCTTTTTCAGGCTTATATTGATGAAGTCAAAAACTACGCAGGTTTGGACCCGGAATTTGAGTTTGGCGTCAATATGGGTAAACCGGTAGTTTTCGTAGGCGCAATGTTAGGCGCGATGTTGGTGTTTCTATTTTGCTCAATGACGATACGGGCAGTGGGCAGTGCGGCCAAAAGTATTATTGAAGAAGTGCGCCGCCAATTTGCTAAACTACCGCGTGCGAATGATATTATTCAATTTCCTGCCGATTTTAAACCCGATTATGCCTCTTGCGTTGATATTGTCACTCAGGCAGCTTTAAGAAATATGATATTTCCGGGCCTGCTGGTGGTGTTAACGCCTATCGCTTTGGGATTGGTATTCAGAAATTTCATGGGTATTGAAGGTAAACTGATTGCTGCGGAAAGTGTGGCGGCAATGCTGATGGTGGCAACTATCACGGGCATCATGATGGCGCTTTATCTGAACAATTCCGGTGGCGCCTGGGATAATGCCAAGAAATTTGTAGAAAGTGGCGCGCACGGCGGAAAATACATTGTTGATAAGGATGGAAACAAAATCAAAAATCCTACTCATGCTGCCGCAGTTGTTGGTGACACCGTTGGTGATCCTTTCAAGGATACTGCCGGCCCTAGTTTACATGTTTTGATCAAATTGCTTTCTACTGTGACGCTAGTCATGGCTCCGTTATTTATTTAAATCGGCCAATTTGCTGAGCTCATATTGGTGGAGTCTAAATTAACTTTTGTATAAAGAATTACTGGATTTGTAGCCACCATTTCACACCACAAAAGCCATTTTGTAGTATTCACTACAAAGGGTTTTCTGAATTATTTTAATTTTATCAATATCTTATTAAATGGCACACACGTTGCATTGTTTATTTCAAACAAAGAGGTGTTGCTATGAAATCCACCAAAGATATTGCCGAACTGTTAGACGAACCAGCCTGTGAGCACAACAAAAAGGAGAAATCCGGTTGCGCAAAACCCAAACCCGGCTCGGCAGCCGGAGGTTGCGCATTTGATGGTGCTCAAATTGCTTTATTACCAATTGCCGATGTCGCCCATATAGTCCATGGCCCCATAGCCTGTGCAGGCAGCTCTTGGGATAATCGTGGCACACGATCTTCCGGATCGGAATTGTATCGTACCGGAATGACCACGGATTTGACCGAACAGGATGTGATTATGGGCCGTAGTGAAAAACGGCTTTTTCATGCGATTAAACAAGCGATAGACAGCTTTAATCCGCCTGCCGTATTTATTTATAACACCTGTGTTCCCGCCCTTGTTGGAGATGACATTAACGCTACTTGCAAATCGGCCGTTGAACGCTGGGGAGTGCCGGTGGTGCCTATCGATTGTGCTGGGTTTTACGGAACCAAAAATCTGGGTAACCGCATAGCCGGTGACGCGATGGTCAATCATGTGATTGGCACGCGTGACCCGGATCCTTTGCCGCCCGGTTTGGAGCGGCCCGGAATCAAGGTGCATGATGTTAATCTGGTGGGAGAATACAACATTGCCGGAGAGTTCTGGCATGTATTGCCGTTATTGGACGAAATGGGGCTGAGGGTGTTATGCACTTTGTCCGGCGACGCCAGGTTTCGTGAAGTCCAGACCATGCATAAAGCTGAAGTAAACATGATGGTGTGCTCAAAAGCCATGGTTAATGTTGCTAGACGTTTGAATCAGAAATACGGTACGCCATGGTTTGAAGGCAGTTTTTACGGCATAACCGATACGAGCCAGGCTTTACGGGATTTTGCCAGAGTCATTGACGATCCTGATCTCTTTAGCCGTACAGAGGCAATTATTGCCCGGGAAGAGACTCGTATTAGAGAAGAGCTGGCGCCCTGGAAAGAGCGTCTGAAAGGTAAGCGGGTATTACTGTTTACCGGTGGCGTAAAAAGTTGGTCAGTGATCTCGGCATTGCAGGATTTAGGCATGGTGGTAGTGGCAACCGGAACCAAGAAGTCCACTGAAGAAGATAAGGCCAGAATCCGTGAGTTAATGGGTGAAGACACTCTAATGATAGAAGATGGTAGTCCCAAAGCCTTACTGAAAGTAGTGCGGGATTACAAAGCCGATATTTTGATTGCCGGTGGCAGAAATATGTATACGGCCTTGAAAGCTCGTATCCCTTTTCTGGATATTAATCAGGAAAGAGAATTCGGATATGAAGGTTATCAAGGAATGTTGGAGCTGGTCAGGCAGTTGGCGCTGACCATGGAAAGCCCGGTTTGGTCGGCTGTTAGGGCTGTTGCTCCTTGGAAAATCCCTGTTGCCGCTCAGATAGTGGATGACAGCGTAACCACAGAACCAATGCAAACCCGGGCGGCTTGAAATGGCAGAGATTCTAAAACGCAATAAAGCGCTTTCGGTCAATCCGTTAAAGGCCAGTCAGCCTATGGGCGGTTCCCTGGCTTGTCTGGGTTTTGATAGAGCTATGCCTATGCTGCATGGTTCGCAAGGTTGCACGGCTTTTGCCAAAGTGTTTTTTGTCAGACATTTTCGTGAACCGATTCCATTGCAAACTACTGCAATGGATCAAGCCAGTTCAGTGATGGGGGCTGATGAAAATGTGATTGAAGGCATCAAGGCGATAGCTGAAAAATCCAATCCGGCCTTGATTATGGTTTTGACGACGGGTCTGGCGGAAACACAAGGTGCGGATGTCCATCGTAATGTCAGAGAATTCCGGGAAAGATATCCTGAATACAATCATGTGGCGGTTGTGGCGGTCAATACGCCGGATTTTACCGGTTGTGTTGAAACCGGTTACGCCAGTGCAGTTTATGAATTGATCAAGGCGCTGGTGCCAAATGCCGAAGCGGCCGGCACCAAACCCGGTAATCGTAAGCGTCAAGTTAATGTGCTGGTTAGTCCTATGCTAACGCCTGGTGATCTGGAAGCGTTGCGTTACTTGATTGGGTTATTTAATCTGCGGCCGGTTTTATTGCCGGATATTTCGGAATCGCTGGATGGCAGTCTGACTGAAGATGAATTTTCCCCGGTTACCATAGGCGGCACTTCTATTTCAGAAGTCTATACCTTGGGCGAAGCTAAGGCGACGCTGGTGATTGGCTCATCTTTAAAGTTGGCAGGGGAGCTATTACAGGAAAGAACCGCTGTTCCCAGTTATTATTTTGAACATCTTTACAGTTTGCAGACTAATGACGATTTAATTTGCGCATTGGCTGAGATCAGTGGCCAAGAAGTACCGCAAATCATAGAGAGACAGCGTTCGCAGTTGCAGGATGCCATGCTGGATACACATTTCATGCTAGGCCAGTTGCGTATAGCCATAGCTGCAGACCCGGATCAACTGAATGCCTTTGTTCATTTGGTCAAAGGCATGGGAGCTGAAGTAGTGGCGGCAATCAGCGCCAGTAATGCGCCTATATTGGCGAAAGTGCCGGTTGACAGTATCAAGATAGGCGATCTGGAAGATTTGGAAATATTAGCCAAACAACGTAAAGCCCAGTTGCTGATAGGCAATTCTCATGCTGTCGCTACTGCTGAACGCTTAGGCATACCCATACTCAGAGCGGGATTTCCATTGTACGACATCATAGGGGGGTATCAAAAAACCTGGATTGGTTATCGTGGAGTCAGGCAGGCATTATTTGATCTGGCTAACCTGGTGATTAATTTTGCCCACGAAGAAATTGAAGTCTATCACTCGCCCTATGCTCAAAAACCGGAAGCTGAGCGTAAAACCAGTTCGCCC
>CAVUMJ010000037.1:0-7366 GCA_963741375.1 uncultured Pseudomonadota bacterium | reverse complement strand
AGGCGACTTTATCCTTGTCGCTGATGTCTTTGCCGAAGGCGTCGTTGAGTTTTTCTATCAGTTCCGACAGATATTTCTTTTCCCGATCACGAGCATCGCGCAAACCATTGTCTGTAATGCCATAGAGTTCTGGTTGTTCCTCTCCTATGCCTACACCTGTCAGAGTGCCGCCCTTGCTAGTTTTATAGTGCGTCAGCGTCAAATCGCCCAAATCCACTTGTTCAGGGGCAATGCCTTTCAAGCGTTTGCGTAACAGGCGGGCATAACAGGCAAACGCTTCCAGCTCCGGGTCGGCAAAGTCCACCAGTTGCGCCACATATTCGTAGGTGCGGACAAACTTGGATAGACTTTCGCTAAAGATCATCAGCGCATCGCGGGCTTTGGCCTGTTCCGAGCGCTGAATATCGGCATCGGCCATGGCTTTTTCGTCACCTGCGTCTTTGGCGATGCGCCAGGCTTCGTCCCACTGGTCTATGGCGTCATTCAGCGCTTTCAGTTTTCCGTTAAAGCGGTCGGTGGCTGGTTGCGTTAAGGAATACAGCTTTTGGTGAGTAACGTATTGACTGACAACGGCCTCGCCAAATGCTTCCACCTCTCTGGCTTCATAAAGATACATGCCATCCAGACGCTGCTTGATGTCGTAAACGATATTCGGGTCTTGCACATCGGTGACCTGGGCATCGCGGTAAAAGGTTCTGAACGCCGCCAAGATTTCTTCGGCTTTATTGGCAAAATCCAGTACAAAGGTCTTATCCTTGCCTGGATAGGTTCGGTTCAGACGAGACAGGGTTTGCACCGCTTCCACACCGGAAATTTTCTTATCCAGATACATGGCGACCAGTTTCGGCTGATCAAATCCGGTCTGGAATTTATTGGCGACAATCATCACCTGATATTCCTGCGTCGCAAACGCCTTACGCATGTCCCGGCCCTTAAGGTCTGGATTCATATTGGTTTCGTTGAACTGGTGCTTATCGGCAAACTGGCTGTCCTGCACCTCCAGGTTCGGCACCTCGCCGGAAAAAGCCACCATAGCCTGTATATTTTGATAGCCTTTACTCTGACAATATTTTTCCAGCGCCAATTGGTATTTCACCGCCGAAGCGCGGGAAGAGGTCACCACCATGGCTTTGGCCTGACCGCCCAGTAAGTGGGCGACATTGCTGCGAAAATGCTCAACGATTAGCTCCACCTTCTGCGCCACATTGGTTGGATGCAGCGACAGCCACTTCGCCAGTGCTCGTTTCGCGCTTTTTTCATCGACACGTTGATCGGACTGCTTGGCAAATGCGGAACCGATACGCAAGGCCACGTCATAAGTGGTGTAGTTTTTCAGCACATCCAGGATAAAACCTTCTTCTATGGCCTGCTGCATGGTGTACAGATGAAACGGCACCGGCGGATTGTCTTTGACAGGCGGCAGCTCCGGTTTAAGCGGGCGTCCGAACAGACTCAACGTGGAATGCTTGGGCGTCGCGGTATAGGCAAAATAGCTGGCATTGCCGGGCCGTTGCCGGGAAGACTGCCACACCGACAGTTTTTCCTCCTTGCTGAGCTTTTCCCATTCCTCTTCACTCTGTCCGGTCAGCACATAGCGCAGGTCATCCGCCGTGCTGCCGCCGGTGGAACTGTGCGCCTCGTCTATGATGATGGCGAAACGCCTGTCCCGTAAACTCTGTTCGGCCAGAATCAGCTTTTGGGCATGCGGAAAAGTCTGCAAGGTCACCACAATAATCGGCGTACCGCTAAGCATGGCCTCCGCTAATTGCTGGCTTTTCGGCTTGCTTGAGGTTTGCCGGTCTATCGCGCAGACCACGCCGGTTTGATGTTCAATCTGAGCGATAGCATCCTGTAGCTGTTTGTCCAGCACAGCGCGGTCGGTGACGACGATCACGCTATGAAAATAAGGTTCGCCATCCGCCTGCCGCACTCGAATCAAGGAATGCGCCATCCATGCGATGGTGTTGGTCTTGCCGGAACCGGCGCTGTGTTGGATCAGATAAGGTTGACCCGCACCTTCCAGGCGCACCGCATCCACCATTTTCGTCACGCCTTCCCATTGGTGAAAACGTGGGAATATCAAGTTTTCCTTGAAATAAGTTTTACCCAGAGCATCCTGCTCTTCCTTGCGTTCCAGCAGCACAAAACGCTGGAATATCCGCAGCCAATTATCCTTTTGTAACACCCGTTGCCAGAAGTAGCTGACCGGATAGCTGCCGTTATCGCCGGGCGGATTACCAGCCGTGCCGTCGTTGCCGCGATTAAACGGCAGAAAGAAAGTGGAGTCGCCCGCCAGTTTGGTGGTCATGCGAATGTCGCTGTCGCTCATGGCGAAATGCACCACCGCGCCTCGCTTAAAAGTCAATAATGGTTCGGCGCGGCCGGTTTTTTCGTTTTTCGGCGGCCTGTCCATCCGGTATTGCTGCATCGCCGCCTGTACCGACTGGGTGAAATCGGTTTTCAGCTCCACGGTGGCGACCGGTATGCCGTTGATGAAAAACGCCAAATCGATCTCGTCGCCCTTGTCCAGGGAATAGCGTAGTTGCGGCACCACCCGCAAGCGGTTGGCGGCGTAACGGGTCAACACGGTCTGGTTTCTATCATCCTCCGGCAAAGCCTGGCTCATCGCCAAGGTACCGCCACCGGCGATGGCAAAACCATCGCGCAATACATGCACCGTGCCGCCGTCCTTACTGGCCAGGGTTTTCACCAATCTATCCAGTACGGCGGCTTCGGTGCCGGCGCCATTCAGGCTGGAGAGCTTGGCCCAGGCTTGCGGCTGGCTTTCTTGTAACCAGTCAATCACATCTTCCAGAAACAGGGCGCGAGCTTGGTCATAGCCGCTGGATTTGCCGACCAGCCAACCGGTGCCGGCCAGTTGTTCGATAATGTGGCGTTCCAGTTCGCATTCGTGATGGATTTGGCTCATGGTTTCCTTTGCTAAATGTTCTAGGCGTTACCAGTGATTAATCGTCTGTCATTTCTATATTACTGACAATGGCATTTGTATTATTGACTGGTTGCTCAACTCCCAGTTGGCTCAACTGCTGATCCTGCCATACTGCATAACTTTGGCCGGTTTTTTCCACTATCCACACCTTTCGGCCATTGGCGCTTCGGCCTGAAATGACAGCCGCAGCAGCACTAGGGCTGGAAAACGCCTGATCGTCGGTAAACACCATAAGACCATTGCCGTCCGGCTGCAGCACACCATCTGCCACAAGTTGATTGAATAATGGCCGATAGCCGCCTTCCTCACGGCCCTGCCAGGCATTTCTGGCTTTAGAGCCTTTAAGCACAA
Organism: uncultured Pseudomonadota bacterium; assembly: GCA_963741375.1. Lineage (GTDB taxonomy): Bacteria > Pseudomonadota > Gammaproteobacteria > Methylococcales > Methylomonadaceae > Methylomonas. The sequence continues at coordinate 4,065 of CAVUMJ010000037.1, read as the reverse complement.
AAAATACACCATCAACTTCTTGGGCCATTGCATGCTCGGTATGCGTGGGTACTTGAGTGATAAATCGCGGTGACAGATTGACGGGTTGATTGCTGGCGGTAGTTGCCGAACTAGAAGGTTTATTCTGTTCGCGCAGAAAATCAAAGCCTACGACTGGCAACACGGTGCGTATCTGTTCCAGAAAATAAGCCATATCGGCAAGATCGGATTCCGGTAAACCACCATAATCATGCCCAGTACCATTGATCACTTTGCAATAGCCAAGTTGTTTGGCTATGCCAATTAAACGGCTTTCCAGATGTTTAACGTGAGATTTGGTGAGATTTTGATCTTTACTGGTCACCAGACAGGCTTTTTCCCAAAAATCCTTGCCGCCCTGTTCTTCAGGCCGGTTGTGTTCCTTTAGCCGCCTGGCCACATCGTCGGATTCGCCGATATAGACCCAGGATCGCAGGCTGTTGTCAGGATCTGGGCCAACCAGGAAATAAACGCCGGTGCGTCCGCATTCCGGGCGCTGTATCAATTCGGCAAGTTTGCTGCGCGGGCCGGTTAAAACATGCCCAGTCCAACAGGTCACAATTTCGGCGGTCAGTAAGCCATGCGGCGTACCGTCTACCAGAAATAGGCGGATGCTACGGCCTTGGCTCATATTGCCTCCCGTAAATCGATTTGGCCGGTGACGGCTGCGGTAATCAGGGCGCTGCGGCGTTCTTTGAGAAGATCTATGCTGCGTTCGGTTTTGGTGATTAGTGTATCGATGCGGTTTGTCTCGTGGCCAATAAATAGTCCGATCTCGACCTGCTCATTTATACTCGGAATAGCAACATACAGATCTATAATACGTTCTACGGCTAATCCTGGCTGAGCTGAAGCAATAGAGTATTGATTCAGATTCATAGTCCTTAGCAGTTCTCCTAGCCATGTTGTATCAACGTTTCTATATGGTCTTACTACTACCGCATGTTCTGAAGCCCAAAACTTCCCATATGAATAGTTAATGTTTCCGCAGAGAGCCCCCTGTCGACCTATCAGAACCAATCGGCCTTCATGAGTATAAGATTCAGTATAGCCTCTTAACCCATTACCTCCGAAAACTGGGTATGTTCCTATGGAATCAATAGACTCACTTGTAATAAAATCGCCACTCTGTAGTGATGCCAGCCATTTGATTTTTTGTAAACTCCAATGATCAGGCACATCCCCCAGCCATTCAACACCGGAATCCTTCATCTTCACATTCGGGTCAAGTCCCTTGGTGACGGCATGGGTAATCAGCGCCTGCCGCTTCTCTCGCAGTAGTCCGATGAAGCGGGTTTTCTTGCTGACCAATGCGTCGATGCGGGCGGTTTCTAGATTGAGGTGGATAACAATAGTCTGTTGCACCTCGATTGATGGCTTAATAAATGTGAAATCACGAAATTGATCCTGGGAAAGATTTTGCATGCTTGAGCTTGTGCCTGTGCAGACCATTTTTACTTGCGCTCTGTAAAAAGCAGACTGAGTCCAGTAATATGCAAAAGACGGCAAAGCATTAGAAAAGCTTATCTGCCAAAGACGATCAGGTAGAAATATCCCTTTTGGTGCATGAGTAACCAAACCTGCCGCGCCTACTAAATCAGGGGTATTCATTCTGCTAACAATCAACGAGCCTATTTGAAGAGGGCAAGAGACTCTACCGTACTCCTCATGAACAATCTCTTTATTTTCATTTGGATCAAATTGACCGCTATACACACAACTTGTTTTAAGAACACCTAATTTTCCATCTCTTGCTGGCGTATCGGTAGCGTTGACACTTGTTCCGGAATCAATTCTATCTATTACATATTTTAGTGGTAATTCGTCCCAATGCTCCGGCACCATCCCCAACCATTCCACCCCGGAATCCTTATATGCCGGATACGGCCGATAATGGCTCATGGTAGCTCTCCCTCACCCACATTCAGAGCATAAAACTCGTGCAGCTTGGCTTGCAGCAATTTCTTATCCGGCAATTGTGTTTGGTATTCGGCTATCATAGCTGGCGACAACGAGCGGCTTAAGGCGTATTCCACCACCTCGTCGTCTTTACCGGCGCATAGCAGCAAGCCGATGGCGGGGTTTTCATGGGCTTTGCGGTGGTCGCGGTCCAGTGCTTCCAGATAAAAATTGAGTTTGCCCAGGTATTCCGGCTCGAAACGGCCAAGCTTGAGTTCTATTGCCACTAGCGCATTCAGGCCTCGATGGAAAAACAGCAGATCAAGGGCAAAGTCGCGTCCGCCTACCTGTAAAGGGAATTCCGAGCCGACAAAGCAAAAGTCCCGCCCCAGTTCAAGCAGAAAGTCTTTAAGTCCTGCCAGCAAACCGCGCTGCAAATCGGCTTCGCTATGGTCTCCCGGCAACTCCAGAAAATCCACCAGATAGCTATCCTTGAAAATATTGATGGCGGTGGGGTGAATTTGTCTCACCAGCGGTGAGACTTTTGCCGGGCTTAACACACTGCGCTCAAATAATGCGGTCTTGAACTGGCGCTCCAGTTCCCGCTTGGTCCATTTTTCCTGAATCGCTAAACGCAGGTAAAATTCACGTTCTTCCGGTCGCTTGCTTTGGCTGAAGATAATCAGATTTTGCGTCCAGGGCAATTGTCGCACCAGCGATGAGACTTTTTCATCATGCCTATAAATTTCATAAAACTGGCGCATACGGAATAAATTGCTGCGGGTAAAACCCTTCAATCCGGGTTGCGTCGCCGCCAGATACTTGGCCAATTGCTCGACCACGCCCTCGCCCCATTCGGCAGCTTCCAGTTTACGGCTAATGTAAGCCCCTATCTGCCAATAGAGCTCAATCAGTGTGGTGTTGACAGTTTGATAGGCTTGTTGCCTGGCAGCAGCGATCATATCGACAACTTCGGCAAAGTGGCTATCCGTTGCGACTGATGGTATGGCTAGATCACTAGCATCACTACCGTGTTTGTTGTTTCCATTTCCTTTGTTCACGCCGTCACCTCGTTCAACAGCGCAGCAATTTCCGCTTCCACGGTTTTCAAATCGGCATCAATGTCTGCCAGCTTGCGTGGCGGCTGGTATTGATAGAAGTAGCGGTTAAAGTTGATTTCATAACCGACTATACCGATTTGGCCGTCTTTGTCGTCGCATTTGCCGTCATCTATCCTGGCATCTGGTACATGGGGCAGTACTTCGCGGGTAAAATAGGCGTGGATGTCTTGATTGAGCGGCACATTTTCGTTTTCACGCAAATCGGGATCAGCCAGCGGCTTGCCATCCGTGTCCTTAACGATTTCCGCCTCAGGGCATTTGACGCCGAAACAACTCAACACCGCTTTTTGCCCGGCTTTGCCCAGTTTTTTAACCTTGGCGGCTTTTAAAAAACTAGGCAGATCGTCGAAATGTTCGGTCTGTTCCAATAAGGCGGCGAAAGCCTCGCTCTGGTCCGCGCCTTTGGCCGCGCGGTACAAAGCCAGATTTTCGGCGTTGACTGTAAAGCGCAAGCGTAAAGGCCGTTCCACGGTAATACGGCGATAGCCGAAATCGGTAGTGTTGAATATTTTACTGGTCTGGGTATCGGCAAAGCCGTCATGCAGGCGGGCGATGTCGGCAATTTGTGCTTCCGATAGCAATTTGCGCTTGCTGCCCAGCGATTTTCGCATGGCCGAGTGCATGGCGGTGGCGTCGATTAGCTGCACTTTGCCTTTGCGTTCGGCGGTTTTGTGGTTACTGAGTATCCACACATAAGTACCGATGCCGGTATTGTAGAACAAATCATTGGGCAGGGCGATAATGGCTTCCAGCAAGTCGTTTTCCAGTATCCAGCGGCGGATTTCCGATTCGCCGGAACCAGCGCCGCCATTAAATAGCGGTGAGCCGGACAGCACAATGCCGATCCGGCTGCCGCCTTGGGCGACCGGCTTGCGCTTGTGCAGCAAATGCAGCAGGAACAATAGCGAACCGTCGCCAACACGGGGCAGGCCGGGGCCAAAACGGCCGCCAAAACCCAATTGTTTATGTTCGTCCTGAACGGCTTTTTGCACGTTCTCCCATTTCACCCCAAAAGGCGGATTAGCCA
>CAVUMJ010000036.1:0-6205 GCA_963741375.1 uncultured Pseudomonadota bacterium | reverse complement strand
CAAGCGCTGGCAAAGCAGCCGCGTTTAGCACAAGCCTGGTTAACTAAAGCACAAATTTTGGAGGTGCAAGGCCAATATACCCAGGCATTAAATCATTGCCTACCGTTATTAAAACTGGCGGCTCCGTTAACCAGCCAAGTCTGCATCAATTCTACGTTGAGTCTGAGCGGCCAGCTCAATAAAGCTTATCAACATCTGCAAGCAGCCCTGCTGTCAGCGCCATCCGCTCAAGCAGCTGAACAACAATGGGCCTGGATCACCTTGGCGGAAATGGCGGAACGACTAGGAAATATCGTAGCCGCCGAACAACATTATCAACAAGCCAGGCAAATACCTTTGCAAAACGCCTATTTGACGACAACTTATGCCGATTTTCTGCTAGATAGACAGCGTTTTCAAGAAGTTGTCAGTTTGTTAAGCGAGCAAACTCGCGCCGACGGCCTGTTACTGCGGTTAACCCTGGCCGAGCAACAATTACAACTCCCGGACACCGCTAAACACATAGAAATTTTGAAAGCTCGCTTTGCCGCCAGCCACTTACGCGGCGATACGGTGCATCAAGGTGATGAAGCGCGTTTTCTGCTGCATCTGCAGCATTCTGCCGGGCAGGCATTGCCATTGGCCTTGGCAAACTGGTCGATACAGCGCGAGCCGCGTGACGCTCGCATTTTATTAGAAAGCGCAGTTGCTAATCAGCACACACAACCGGAGGTTAAGTCTGCAATAGCGTTTATACAACAATCAGGTTTGCAGGATGTGCGGTTAATGGCGCTCATCCAACGTTATCAGGAGTTACCAGCATGAAACTCGCCTTCATTTTTAGTTTACTAACCATGCTGAGTTTTTCGGCGATGGCGCACAAACCTAGCGATAGCTACCTTAATATCAGCAACGAAGCCGAACAAAAGTATGGTCAATGGGATATTGCTTTACGTGACCTGGAATCAGCCATCGGTCTGGATACAGATAACGATGGTAAAATTACCTGGCAGGAATTAAGCGAGCAAAAATCGGTAGTGACTGCCTATGCGCTAAACCGGCTCGGCATCAGCGCCGCTCGACAACCCTGCACACTTAATCCGACTGACTTTAAGGTGGATGAACACAGTGACGGTCATTACGCAGTGCTGTATTTTTTCATAGATTGCCCAAGTTCTGACAGACAACTCAACATTAATTATCAATTATTTTTCGATATTGATCGGCAACATCGCGGCTTGCTGAAACTCAGTGGCAATAATAGTATCGTTACGCATATTTTCAGTCCGGAACAACCTGGTTATCAATTTAGCATCAATACCCAAACCCAACCCTTACAAGAGTTGTGGAGCTTTTGTTATGAGGGTTTACACCATATATGGGAAGGCTATGATCATATCTTATTTTTGCTAAGCCTAATCTTACCGGCGGCATTAAGCCGAGAACACCATGCATGGCATGCCAAACTGACCACGCGTAGTGTCTTTGCCGATGTACTAAAAATCGTTTCAGCATTTACCCTTGCCCATTCCATGACATTAAGCCTCACGGCCTTACACTATATTGTGCTGCCTAGCCGCTGGGTTGAATCCGCAATCGCCGCTTCGGTAGTATTAGCCGCCTTAAACAATATTTTTCCGCGCTTCATAGCGCAACGCACCTGGTTTGCGTTTGGTTTCGGCTTAATTCACGGCATGGGCATTGCCGGGGTATTATTGGATTTAGGCTTACCGGACACACATAGACTATATGGTTTGCTAGGCTTTAATCTCGGAGTGGAAGCCGGGCAAATGCTAATCGTTTGTGCGCTGTTGCCGCTAATTATGCTATTGAGTCGCTATGACTATTACGCAAAATATATTCTGAAACCGGCTTCCAGCGGCATAATCACCATAGGCTTCATCTGGTTATTGGAACGCAGCCTGGATTTTCAAGTATAAACTTTATCAATCACCGCTAACTAGGAGGCTGTCCGAGAACGTATGCAGGGCCATAGGGCGTATTAACGCCGGATGATCGAAGGCCAACATGCGGCGCAATACGGCTAACGCCTATTGCGCCCTATGCCCTACGGTTTCTATTCTCGGACAGCCTCCTAGTCCAAACAGCTAGATTAGCTGACTACAGAAACCCAACGTTTTAGGCATCATGGATCAAAACGCGCCGACAATCCAAAAAGTAACTGATTGTTAACGGTTTGCGTACTGATTGAGCCGCCACCATTTAAGTTGGGCTGTGCATCAACATAAGTCAATTTGTATTCAACAAACGCCGACATAAAGCTATAAATATCGTAATTGATCCCTAACATGCCGTTAACTGCCGGGCCGGCGCCTGCCTGATACTGAAAAGTATTGGAGCCATTAATTGAAGCCAGCACAAAGGGAACGATAAAACCTGCACCAAGACCGGTATATAACTGCATGCGGCCTAAAAGACTTTCGTTACGCTCTCCGGCCGGGAACCAGCGGTACATACCATTAAAAGTAATGGCGTTTACGCCGTGTGTCATTCCAAATTCTTGAATTGTATTAGAAATCGGTTCTACCGCATTATGCGGCACACCATTTAACACACCGTTGACTTGGGTAGTTTGATTGACATTCAAAAGATTTTTAATATGGGTATAATCGATCGACAACCCCCAATTCGGCGCACTATCGAACCAGTAGCCAATCCGGCCGCCGTATAAAATTGGCGAGTGGAAGGATTGGTCGCTCCAACTGACATTGCTGTAATGTAAATTGGTGTTACCTTGATTTAGCGTTAAATCTCCATTATCAACGAATGATTTGCCTGCATACATTGCAACGGTGATTTCGGCGTTCGCCATGGTTGCAAAAAGTAAGCAACTCAGCGAAGTTAACAATTTTACTTTAGTAAATAGTCTTTGGATATTTTCAGTTTTTAGCTTCATTGTCTTTATTTCCAATATTGGTTGAATTTTAGGAAAAAGATGTCTGTTTAGCGCCTAACTTTTAGCTGTTTTAGATTTATTATTCTCTTATTACCCCCAAAAAAATTTAACGTATGATCATTAAGGTTTTATGGGTTTGTCAATTCAGGTTTATGACATACCAAGCCTATCCGCACAAGAATAGTTGATCTGTTACGGAAATATTACTAGTAAAGAATACCATAACTAACTAACAGCAAAGAAATGCAATCCGAAATACTTAAGGCGCAAAGCCGATTTGCAAACATATTCGACAGGCATAAAAAAGCCCACTAAAAGTGGGCCTCGTCCGGTTTAATTTTTATATTTAGGCATGGACGCCTGTAGTCAAAAACTACAGTTTAATTTCTTGCGTTTATTGTTATTGTTTTACCGTGTTACCGGTCGCTTCCCTCCCCCATAAAAGAATACGATTCTTTCGAGTTAAAGCTGCCTTATTCAAGGTGCGTGCATTTTATGGGATAAAAAACTCATTGTCCAGTAAAAGTGCGACAAATTGTCGCACATTAAGATTGGTTTTAAATTTTCCAAGTCCATAATATTATAACGTTTTGATTTTAAAAAATATTTAAACGTTCCAATTGCCGGTGTTCAGGTTGAAAAATTTGTGCACAGCACGTATAGAAATGAATATGGCGGGCGCCGTATGCTCAAGACCGGCAGATAAACGATAGCTTTTAAGCTGTCATTTTAATCTTGCCAATATTTTTTTCTATATACTCAATCATCAAACCAGCAATATCAATCTGACAGGTATTTTCTATACCTTCCAAACCTGGCGAAGAATTTACTTCCATGACTAAAGGTCCACGATTCGAACGCAATAAATCCACACCACAGATATTTAAGCCCATGATTTTTGCCGCCCGAATTGCCGTGGTGCGCTCTTGAGGACTTAATCGTACCTGAGTTGCCGTACCACCTCTGTGCAAATTAGAGCGAAATTCGCCTTCTCGTCCTTGGCGTTTCATGGCTGCCACCACTTTGTCGCCAATCACAAAACAACGAATATCGGCGCCACTGGCTTCCTGAATAAATTCCTGCACCATAATATTGGCGTTCATGCCCATAAAAGCCTGAATCACGCTATGTGCAGCGTTATGAGTTTCTGCTAAAACCACTCCTATGCCCTGAGAACCTTCTACCAGTTTTATGACTAAGGGCGCTCCGCCAACCTCATCTATCAAGTCTTCAATATTGTCCGGGTTATGTGCAAACGCCGTTATCGGCAAGTCAATACCTTTACGGGCCAGTAATTGACTTGACGCCAATTTGTCCCGAGAACGGCTAATGGCGGCTGAATTGTTAAGGACAAAGGTATTCATCACTTCAAATTGCCGCAATACCGCCGTACCGTAAAAAGTAATTGAAGCCCCGATCCGAGGTATAACGGCGTCATAACCCAACAGGTTTTCGCCTTGATAATGAATAGACGGCTTCATAGAAGTTATATTCATATAGCAATGGGTAGGATCCAGAACATTGACCTGGTGACCACGAACTGAGGCGGCTTCCATTAAGCGAGCGCAGGAATACAAGGTGCTGTCACGAGAAAGAATGGCAATTTTCATTCGTCAGGAAAACTGTTAGAACTCAATGCCGTCAAAAGACGCAATTTGTTTATGTTCCGCCCGAGTATCAATGCTTGCCCCCCTGACCAGCCAAAACGTTGCAAATCCGGCAGCTTTTGCAGCATCCAGCTCTTCTTTAATATCCGACAAGAATAGAATTTCATTTGGATTCATGGCTATTTGTTCAGCAATTTTCCGATAGGAAGCGCTATCCTTTTTGCCTCCGATGTGAGTATCAAAATATCCGCTAAACAAGTTGGTTAAGTCGCCAAATTCACTATTGGCAAATAAGAGCTTTTGTGCAAAAACCGAACCGGAAGAATATATATAAAGTTTACAGCCTTGTTCATGCAAGGTTTTCAATCTAAGGGCGACATCGGCATAAATATGTCCTCGATATGCCCCTTGCAGATAACCATCCTTCCAGATCAAGCCTTGCAAGGATTTTAAAGACGTAATTTTTTTATCTTGGTCTATCCAAGCCACAAACTGGGCAATCAGTTGTTCTATATCCATATTTATGCCAACCTCGCGGCGGGCGTCGTCCAGTAAACCGGCAACTTCGCTATCAGAAAAATTTTTACGCACAAAATCCGGCAAATTTTGTCTGGCGTATGGAAACAGTATATCTTTGACAAAAGACAGTGAGGAAGTGGTGCCCTCAATGTCAGTCACTACGGCTTTAATCATTCTTGCAATAAATATTGATCTAAAGTTGGAAATTTTTCTGCAATGGGGTTACCGGTAAATTCCGCTATCCAGCCATCCGGAGTCGTGAATAGCCGGATGCATTTGAAATTGGGATGCTCACCCATGTCAAACCAGTGTAGCGTGCCGCCGGGAACACTGATCAAATCTCCTTGCTCACACAGCACCGCATAAACCGTATCCACAATATGTAGATAAAACAAGCCGCGGCCTTCCACAAAAAATCTGACCTCAAAATCGCTATGAATATGTTCGGAAAGAAATTTTTGTCTCAACTCATCTTTATTGGGATGATCCGCTTTCAGGCTAATCACATCAACTGATTGAAAGCCATATTGTAATTTAAGTTTATCAATAGAACTTTGATAGGCATCAATAATCTCTTGCGGCTTAGCATCGTCTGAAAACTGCCGTTCAGCTTGCCAACGCTCAAATCGTACGCCTATCCGGCTTAAATTTACGGCAATATTATCAAAATCGCGAGTAGTGACGACCGGCAGCGTTTGATTTTCCGAGTATGTAGTTAGTGCACTCATAGTAGTTTCATCCCATGTAGTCTTATTTCACAATCAAATAAATGCTCAAGCGCTTCCAAGTGTCTCAAGGTATCCGATACGGATGCGCCCCAAGTATAAAAGCCATGGCTGGCAATGATATAGGCATAAGTCTCTGTCTGTTCATCTAAATAATCATCTACAACTTTAGCTAGCCGGGGTATATTCTGGTCATTAGCAAATATGGGTATCTTAATACGGGTTTCGTGAGTGTCGATATCAGCCAAAGCTTTTAATAATTCATAATTTTCCAGAACAATTTCATCTTTATATAAACGGCTAAGCAAGGTCGCATTTATGGAATGCGGATGCAAGACTGATTTAATGTGCGGAAAATGCTCATAAAGCGAAGTATGCAGTAAAGTTTCCGCCGAAGGCCGCTTGCCGTCAAGTGATTTACCGGTTTTATCAATCAGCATGATGTCATCATGCAATGC
>CAVUMJ010000035.1:0-4751 GCA_963741375.1 uncultured Pseudomonadota bacterium | reverse complement strand
AAAATCAAATTTGCCAGTTTTTGGCAAGCAAATTTGGCAGATTATGCAGTGGTTTTTGCTTTTCTGTCACCGGTGGTGATGGTAAGCGTTGGCAAGAAAGTCAAGCTTGAAATGAGAAGCGGAAGTTTATTTATATCTTCTTGTTTTCCAGTGCCGGATTGGCAGCCGGAAAAAGTTTTAACAATTGCTGATAGCCGGAAAACACTTTTGTTTTGTTATCGTTTGTAAACTAAAAAGCAGTAAAGAATAATTGAACCAAATGCAATAAAGGTGTTAAATCTTGTTTAAAGGAAGTATTCTAGGGAGTTGACATAGAAGATAAAACCGTAGTTTCGTAATAAATTTCGGTTCTTTAATTAAGAATAAATATAATTTGAGGGGCTCTGAGAAATGAAAAAAATCTTAAATTACACTTTAATTGGAATTTTGGCATTTATTCCAATTATGGTGATAGTGCAAATCGTCTTGTTTGTAAAAGATAGACTGGCTGATCTGTTTCAATTTGTTTACGGTTACTCAGATAATTATCTGGTCACTTTTCTATTATTTGCCGCCAGTTTCGCTCTGATTACTTACGTTGGCCATAGAATCAGTTCAGGGCGTTTTTCGATTATCGCCGGATTTGAACATTTAATAGAGCGTATTCCGCTACTGAGCACTGTTTATCGGGTTACCAAAAAATTGGTTAATATGATCGCCGGGCATCAGCTTCGGGAACCGCGAGAGGTGGTTTATGTGGAATACCCTAAGGAAGGGATTTGGGTGCCGGCATATGTGACCAATAAAACCGATGATAGATATGTTTTGTTCGTACCGACTTCTCCAAACCCAACTTCCGGTTTTGCCGTAATAGTGCATGAGTCCAAAATAATCAGATCGGAAATGAGTATTGAACAAGTTACCAGTTTTATTATTAGTGTTGGCGCCGATTTCGAGCAGGTTCAAGAAATTAATAAACTTCCGATTTAATCTTGAATCCGGACATTTTGAAGAATCAGAATTACCAGGATAAGAGTTTGCCTGCTTAGCTCAGGCTAAGCAGGCCGTTACTGTCAACTCATTTGAGCAAGCCGGAAATTTCATCACATTGGTTTTGGCTAAGTTCAAAATCAAAAATTTCCAGATCTTCTTGCATATGAACAGTTGAGGAAGTTCCTGTTAAAGGAATAATGCCTATTTGCGTTAAAAATCGGAAAAAAATCTGCGCAGCGCTACGTTGATAGGTAGTTGCGAGTTTTTCCAAAATTTGATGAGATAAAATTCGCGGATTGGCGGACAATGTCCAAAAACTTTGATAAACAATGTCATGGCCGGTGCAGAAATCCCGAATATTTCTGTCGTATTGCGTATCAGCGTAAAAGCGGTTCTGTAACACTGCAGGTTTGATTTCGCTGGCGAGACAGAGTGATTGTAATTGGCGGACATCATAACAGTTACTGATTCCTAACTGTTTGGCGCTACCTTCATGATAAATCTTTTCTAATGCTCTCCAGACTTCCATGAGTTGATTTTGGTCTGCCAAAGGCGAATGCAAGACCAGACTATCCAAATAGCTGGTTTGCAGGTTTTTTAATGAAACCAGTAATGATTGAGCAACTTGCTCACTTAAACTGGCTTTGGGGTCGTAAGGTATTTGCTGAGGATCTTGTCCATTTAACGGTGTAAATTTGCTTTGCAGAAATAAACTGCTTCTATCCAGACCGGTTTTGATACAGGCGGCTATGCCTTCACCTACCCCGGCTTCATGATAATGTTTTGGTTGACATGCAGTATCTATTCCTCTAAAGCCTAATGAAATGGCCTGTTTGACAAGAGAGGCTGTCTTTTCTTTTTTCCAGGCAGTGCCATAAATAATTCCAGGTATGGAGACGCCATAAGCGGAAGTGATAAATGTATTTTCATTCATTTGGTATTCCTAATAATGGGCATGCGGGATAAAGGCCAATTTTTAAATAGCTGAAGGACTTGATAGAAGCTAGCTGTAAAGTGAAGTTCCGGTTGCAAGTGTAAGCGCTTCACAATAGATTGGCATATGTTTTTTATGTTGAATTTTAGCGTAGTTTAAAACCAGGATGTATCTTAGAAGAAGCAATTTGTCCCGGTAACTTTGACGTAAGCTTGAGTAATAGCTTATTACTTTCAAAAATCCTAACCAAAAATTTGTATATTATGAAAAACCTATTTTTATCATTGCTGGCCATCATTCTGATTATTGAAGAGTGGTTGTGGGAATTTTTATCGGCAACGTCGCATTATATTGTCAAACTGCTTAGACTGGAAAAACTTGAAATTTGGATTAGTCAAACATCTCCGAACGTGGCTCTTTTAGCGTTTATGATCCCGATTTTGATTGTTACGCCTATCAATTTGGCGGCAGTGTGGCTGCTTTTACAAGGTTTAATTTTAAATGGGATTTTGTTGGAGATATTCGCCAAATTATTGGGAACTTTACTGATAGCACGAGTTTTTAAACTTACTAAAAATCAGTTATTAACATTCAAATCGATAGATATAATTTATCAGACAATTACTGCCTGGTTGAGTTGGGCGCATTCTAAAATTATCGACACGGATATCTATAAATTCTCCAAACAAATAAAAGTCCAACTAAAAGCCAAGTTTAAAGAGCTGTTTGGTCATTAAGTTTCTGAAACAATAAATTAGCTTAAAGTGATTTATATGTAAAAAAAACAATGAGCGCCATGCTGAAACTGTAAAAAGATAATTTTTTACCCACTACCAAGAAATGTTTCGGCATTGATAATCATGTATATCTGATAATTTAATAATGTTATCCATTTTTATCATTAAAATGCGGTGGAAGAGCTGGCATAATGCACAGTCTTGAAAAATTAGCTAACTATTATGAATATAATGTATACGGTTTCGGGATTTGCTGTTGGTTTGCTGGTTGGAATTACTGGCGTGGGTGGCGGTTCCTTGATGACGCCACTATTGGTATTTCTATTTGGTTTTAAACCGGCGGTGGCTGTCGGCACAGATTTGATTTATGCTGCAATCACCAAATCCGTCGGCGTTTTTGTACATCATGGCAAGCATCGTTCTGTGGAATGGAACATCGTGGGCTGGTTAGCCTTGGGAAGTTTGCCCTGTGCCGGAGCGACACTTTACGCCATAAAAAATCTTATGGAAGTAGGTAAGGAAATCACCGGAATGATTACAGTTACACTGGGAGTTGCACTTTTATTAACGGCTAGCGCATTGATATTTCGAAGTTTGCTGTTGAAAAATTCAGTTGTAATTGATGATGATCATAGTCGTCAGGAAAACACCGGCCGTTTTTCGTCTCGTTGGGAAAAAGTTGCCACCATTTTGACCGGGGCAATATTGGGTGTACTGGTGACGCTGTCATCTGTTGGTGCAGGCGCCTTAGGCACTATAGCGCTGCTGTTTCTGTATCCTAAAATGTCCACGGTAAAAATTGTCGGTACTGATCTGGCGCATGCTATCCCGCTTACTGCTGTTGCAGGACTGGGACATTTAAGTTTGGGAAATTTTGACGGGGATTTATTGATTAGTTTGCTATTAGGATCAATTCCCGGAATTTGGATAGGTAGCCATTTAAGCGCCAAAATTCCTGAACATTATTTACGCGTTGTATTGTCGGTGTTATTAATGATTATAGGCACTAAATTCGTTTTACAATAACTTAGAGACTGTCCGAGAGCGTATACAGGGCCATAGGGCGTATTTGCGAAGCGTATACGCCGGATGGATCGAAAAGGCCAACATGCGGCGCAATACGGCTAGCGCCTATTGCGCCCTATGCGCTGATTCCTATTCTCGGACAGCCTTTTAGCGCCAATGTGCTGTTCCCACACTTCCGTGGGAACAGTTGTTTGGAATTATTCAGAAGATCTGGATGCGCGTTTACGATCATTTTCTGTCAAAAGCTTTTTCCGCAATCGTATTGATTCCGGGGTGACTTCTACTAATTCATCCTCATCGATAAATTCCAGAGCTTGTTCCAGAGTCATTTTCTGTATACGTGTCAAAATCAAGTTTTCGTCAGTACCGGCAGCGCGGATATTGGTAAGCTGTTTGGCTTTAGTAGGATTAACGACTAAATCGTTGGCTCTGGAATGGATGCCCACTAACATGCCTTCATAGACTTCATCAGCGTGCACGATAAATAATTCACCACGTTCTTGCAAGGCAAACAGAGCATATGCCAAGGCTTTACCTTGCACCATTGAGACCAAAACACCACGTTTACGTACGCCAAAAATGCCAGGTTTGATAGGGCCGTAATGGTCGAAAATATGGTAAAAAAGCCCTGAGCCGGAGGTTGCAGTCATAAATTCGGTTTGAAAACCGATTAATCCTCTGGAAGGAACCATATATTCCAGACGGATACGACCTTTGCCGTCGGGCACCATATTCAGCAAATCTCCTTTACGTTCACCCATTTTTTCCATAATAGCGCCCTGATGAGTTTCTTCAACTTCAATAGTCACCATTTCAAAAGGTTCGCAATTAACGCCGTCTATCTCCTTAAAAATGACTTCCGGTCTGGAAACGCCTAGTTCAAAGCCTTCCCGGCGCATGTTTTCAATCAGAATGGACAAATGTAATTCACCACGGCCGGAGACTTTGAATTTATCAGGGTCGTCGCTATCTTCCACTCTTAATGCTACGTTGTGTTGCAATTCTTTATGCAGGCGATCACGTATCTGTCTGGAAGTGACGAATTTACCTTCTTTGCCGGCAAACGGAGAGTAGCAATACAT
>CAVUMJ010000034.1:0-4644 GCA_963741375.1 uncultured Pseudomonadota bacterium | reverse complement strand
GGTGGAAGATACCGTGCCGCCGTTTCTGCGCAACAGCGGTAAGGGCTGGGTGACGGCCGAGTATTCCATGCTGCCTCGCGCGACCGCCAAGCGCACGCCGCGCGAGGTGGTCAAGGGCCGGCCGTCGGGCAGGACCCACGAAATCCAGCGGCTGATCGGCCGCTCGCTGCGCTCGGTGATGGATATGGCGGCGCTCGGCGAGCGCACCGTGATGCTCGATTGCGACGTGCTCCAGGCCGATGGCGGCACGCGCACGGCTTCCATCACGGGAGCCTTTGTGGCGCTGGCGCTGGCGCTGCGGCGCCTGGTCGATTTCGGCGCTCTCAAGTCGATGCCCGTGCGCGACTACGTGGCCGCCACCAGCGTAGGGCTGGTCGGCGGCTCGGCGATGCTGGATCTCTGCTATGAAGAAGACTCGCAGGCCGACGTCGACATGAATGTGGTGATGACCGGCGGCGGCCGCTTCGTTGGTCGTTGCGGTGATTGCCGTTAAATTCTACCGGCGCTTTCGGGACAATCGCCCGGATGGCTATACCTTGCACGCCATCTATTGGCTAGGACTACTGCCCAGTAAAGCCATCACTATCCCCAATCCGTACATTCGGCGCTTTTACCCATGAAGCTATCGGATTTTCTCAATACCTGGGAAGGACATGAGACGGAGAACCGTTTCAGTCGCGTCATTATATTAGGCTTGCTGGTCGTGTGCGTCATCACCTCACTGGCAGCCTGGCGCACCGAGCGCAGTATCATCCTGGTGCCGCCATCCCTGACCAAGGAAGTCGAAGTCACCCGTACCACCGCGTCCAGTGAGTTCAAGGAATCTTGGGGTTTGTTTCTGGCTGAGCTGTTGGGTAACACCACACCCGCCAACGCCGATTTCCTGAAAACCGCTATTGAACCCTTATTGGCGCCGGAGATTTATCGAACCGTGCTAGATGCCATGACCGATCAGATCAAGGCCATCAAGATGGACCGGGTGGCGATCAGTTTTACACCCCGGCATGTCGATTACGAAGCCGAGACCAACAAGGTGTTTGTCACCGGCGAACTGAAAAGCCAAGGCCCCAGTTCCAAGCCGGACGTTAAACCGCGCACCTACGAATTCATCATCGCCATCAAAAACTACCGGCCGCGTCTGGAGTTTATCGATGTTTATCCAGAAGACCCCAGAACCCTGGAGCGTCTGAAAGTCCTGCAATCCCAACAGAGAGCAAATAAGCCATGATCAAAACCTGCCGCCATGTTGCCTTGTTGCTGACCATCAGCGCACCTTTGTCCGCCGAGGATTTACACAACAATGTTTTTCCGCCACTATCGCCCGCGGCAAATCGGACTCTGCAATCTACGCCTTTGGCCGATTCATCGGCAACTGTCGTATCTGATCCGTCCGATATGCAAATCGAATTACCCCCAGTTGACGCTAGCGTCCTTAAAGCTGCCGAGCAACAAGCCACTTCGGTAGCGCCGCTACAAATCCAGATCAAACCCGGTATCAACGAATTGATGCCGATTGCGGTTGGCCATTTGAATCGCCTAGTGACGCCTTTCGATAATCCGGTCGTCACGACGACCAGTCAGGCGACGACCAGCACCAAAGGCAAAATCGTCTATGTCGCCACCAGCGATGAAACGCCAGTCACCTTATATATTACACCGGGCGACAATCAGGACATTGCTTTGTCGCTGACACTGATCCCGAAACGCATCCCTGCGCGTGAAATTCATCTCAGCCTGGATAAGGACAGCTATAAAGTGCTGAGCAAACTGCAACAGCAGGCCAAAACCGTTTCTTCAGCTAAAGCTGCTGATCAGGAACAGGAATACATTAGCCATTTAAAAAAAACTTTCCGCGATCTGGGTCTGCAAAAAACGCCAGCGGGGTTTTCTCTGCGCGATCCCAGTCACGGCGAGAACATCCATTGCCTGCAAAACCAAGTGCAGATTAAAACTGGCCAAGTACTGGAAGGTCAGGACATGTTGATATTGGTCGGCATTGTCCGTAACACTGGTTCTGCTGCCATCGAATTCGATGAACGCTCCTGCGCTACGACCCAAACTGAGGTTTTGGCTGTGGCAGCTTGGCCCAAAGTGGTGTTGGGCGCCAATGAATCCACCGAACTCTATGTCGTAATAAGACGCCAAGCCGAACAGGCTTCGACTCTCAGACCCTCATTGCTAACACGGAGCGTTCCCTAATGACGGGCATGAATAGCTGGTGGTCAGGGCTCAGTCCGACCGGTAAACGTAATCTGGCGGTTGGCAGTATCGGCACGGTGCTGGTCGGTACCATTATCGCACTGGCTTCATTTTCACCGGAAGTGGCTAAACCGTCCAATAAGCAGGCCGTGATTCAGCACATCCTGACCGACAGCGATCCGCGCTCCTTAGGCATAGACGGTATTTCCGCCCAGTTGCGCGATCTGCTACAAAAGAATGAAGAGCAAAGCCGGCGTCTGGCTGCGATTGAAGAACAGCAAAAACGCGAGAACCAATCCGATGAGCAGCGCTTTAAACAATGGACGATGGCGGAACGCGAAGCCTATGACGCCAAATTAAAAGTTGTCGCCGGTGAATTGGAGACCATCAAAAACAAACCGGCGGCTACCGTGCAACCGGCTGCCGATTCATCTGCTCCAGTGTCTACAGCAACTGGATCGAATCCAGCGGCGGCACTCAATGAACCATCAGTTGGCGCCTATCAAGATCGTAGACGTTCAAGGGGTGAACGAGCAACGCCGGATAACGACGATCTCACCCGTGTATTTGAGCAAGCAGCTATTCCGGCACCGGTTACGCACGGCAATCCAAACTCTTCAGGCAACCATGCCGCCGCCGATGCCCAGCATCCAGCCGCCTTACAAATTCGTGTGATTAAGGATGAAAAGCCGCAAGAGGCTAAACCAGTATCCGAACCACAAGCTAAACACAGCGAGGTCTTTATTCCTGCTGGCAGCATTTTAACCGGCGTGTTATTGAACGGCCTGGATGCCCCAACTGGCAAGCGAGCCAAGAAGGAACCTATGCCGGTACTATTCCGGATTAAAAAGGAAGCTATTTTACCGAATCGTTTCCACGCCGATCTTCGTGAGTGCTTTCTGCTGGCCTCCGGCTTTGGAGACTTAAGCTCCGAACGGGCTTATTTTCGCGGCGAAACCTTTTCCTGTGTCCGTCAGGACGGCGGCATTATCGAAGTGCCAATGAATGCCTACGCCACCGGTGAAGACGGTAAGAACGGGGTGCGCGGTCGGGTGATTTCCAAACAAGGTGCTTTGCTGGGTCAAGCCTTAATGGCGGGTTTTCTGCGCGGTTTTTCCGATGCCTTTGGCCGCAACCAGATTCCGGTGCTGATGACCGGCGGTGTCGGCGCTCTATCCGGCACCACGCCATTCCAAAGTACTTTTTCACAACAGTCCATGGAAGGTGGCACCTTGCGTGGCGCAGGTTACGCAATGGATAGGCTTTCTCACTTTTATATGGATATGGCCGAAGAGATTTACCCGGTAATCGAAGTCGATGCCACTCGGCAAGTCAATTTCATCGTGCAAAAAGGCACTTCACTGAAACTTAAGGTACCGGCCTAATGCAATTGTCTCAACGTTCTCATCCGTATTTTTCAATCAACCCAAGAGTACCGTTTATGCCAAAGCCGAAAGTATCTCTTCTGACTATTTTGCAGGTATCCCTGATTGTTCAGGCCGGATTTTCATTATTTGTGCAGCCTGCTCAAGCCGTTGAAGCAGCCAAACCAAATGCTTCCACAATGGGCGCCGGATTGCTGTCTGCCAAGATAGACGGCATGCAGGATTTACCGATTACCGGTTTAAAGATGATCAAGACCGGTGACCAGATTATGTTTGTGTCCAGCAATGGCCGCTTCGGCATTGTGGGCGGCAAAATGATTGATGTCTGGACCAGTCAGGAAATCGAGGACATTGCCGATATCGACAAGATCGCCAATCGTATCGATTTAACTCGAATGAAACTCAATCTGGACGACCTGGGGCCAGTGACGGTCGGGCATGGCAAGGAATCGGTCTTTGTGATCATCGATCCTCGTTGCCCATATTGCGGCAAGGTCATGAAAGACCTGCAAGCCTTACAAGACAAGTACACCTTCAAACTGGTGATGGTGCCAATATTGGGCCAGGAATCGCAAAACGTGACCGTGCAACTGGCCTGTCAATTGGCTTCAAACGATAAAAAAGCGCAGGAGTCCGTTAAAGACCGGTTGTTGAAACAGGATTTCGCTGGCTTGCCTAACGATGTCCCCACGCAATGCAATCGTGAGCCCCTGCAAAAAGCGGTTGTTACCGCCAAATTATTCGGCATCCAGGGTGTGCCGTTTCTGATTGCGCCAGATGGTCGCACACACAGCGGAGCACCTGAAGCGTTAGTTGATTGGCTGGAAAATAAGCAGGTGATCGCTACGTTACCGGTAAATTCCCCGATACCTAAATCAGCTGCATTGCCTTCAATTACACAACCCGAGTCCAAAGCAGACAAACAGGAGAAAAAGCCGTGAGCCATCCTATTGATTACCGAATTCTCGTTGTCTTGATCGGCATTCTAGCCAGTGGTTGCGCGACGACCGAATACGGCTGCAAAGGCATGCCGGAAGATCCCAAGTGTAGCAATACATTG
>CAVUMJ010000033.1:0-13922 GCA_963741375.1 uncultured Pseudomonadota bacterium | reverse complement strand
GCGCGCTATGCGTTATTCAATACCCAAGATTTTTAGCAATGCTGAATGTGCTAACCAGCTTGAGGAAATGAGCAAAGAAGTTTGTCGGGCTTTATATAAAGATTCAGAAATTAATTATTTAGTAGACGGCAAAATTAACGATAATTCATGTAGTTCGCTTATTAATGGTGAAAATGAAAAATCGTATAAAGACCTTAAGAAGTCTTTAAGTGAAGGAAAGCTAAACAAGTATAATAAGCGCTATTCTCGCTGTCCAAATTAATAATTTCAATGGTATTAAGATTATAATTAATATCATTCTTTACTAAAGAAAAAATTATGACGCCGAATTGTCTGGAATTGACCAATTAAAACACAAAAAGAAGATTGATAAAGGTGATAATCCTATTGAAAAGGAACTTTTAAAATAAACAGGAAAGACAACTGTTTTACTAAAATTGAACTGGTTTGATAAAACTAAACCTCATACTGTTAAATGCTAAATAAAATTTTATATGTTATTGGTTTTTTTATCTTTAGAAGCCGCTTATGCAGATTCGTCCCCGCAGCCTCAAAACGACTATGTAATCTGTTCTGCTTCTAAGCTTAATTGTTCTTTCGTTTCTTCTCAAGACAACAGCAATGGTTGGTCTGGCTGATGCGGACATCTAATTTGCCGAAAGTGATTACAAATAAAGGAGTATTTTATTAATGGCTAAAAAGCAAACGATCATCATTGCAGTAGTAGGCGTGTTGTTACTGGGTTTTCTATTAGTTGCTGTCAACAAACAGCAAAATCATAAAGAGCCAGCGCCGCAAATTCCTTCTTCGATTGCTATGCAGAGCATGGCGAATCAAAAATGCCCCAAATTAATTCAAAATAAAACTGGCTCCCCTGTCTACGCTCCATCCAAAAGCGATACCGATCAAAAAGCATACATGACGTTGGAATGGACTGGAGGTAAAGGTTCTAATTTTAAAACGGCTTCATGCACGGTACTTTTTTCATCGGGCGCTGTCTCCAAATTGGTGATTGATGATCAGGTATTGATCGATGTAGCAGCTAGCTCACCAAAATCATAGATACGCGCTTCCTAAAATTGGCCGCTATAATCCTTATTCCCGAAACTAAAAACCGCGGAAAATGACCGCCTTGATTTTCAAAAAAACACCGCTCCGGAATAGCTAGCCCTTGCCGAAGTTGCCCGTAAGCCTCCAGCGCAACCACTCCCCCAAGCGGGCCGGTTAGCTTTTTTTAAATTGAGCAAGGTATTCCGGCGCCAAAGGCAGCAATTCATCAATACGGCTATTCGGCCAGACAGGCAGTTTTTCGAGCACGTCCCTGAGCCAGTCGGCAGGGTTTAGGCCATTGAGCTTGGCGGTACCCAGCAAGGTCTGTATGGCGGCCGCCCGTTTGCCTGGTAGCGCTAGGCGCTTACAATGCCTCAGTCAGCCGCATCAATGTGTAATTTTCTGTTAATAAAACCACCGCTTGCCAAGCAAAACTGTTAAAATAACTTACTTTTTACGTTCCCCACTTGTTATCCGCTAACCAGGGCGCAGAAAGTTATGACAAAATTCATTTTTATCACAGGCGGCGTGGTTTCCTCTTTGGGAAAAGGCATAGCCGCTTCGTCTCTGGCGGCGATTCTTGAAGACCGAGGTCTAAAGGTAACCCTTACCAAGCTTGATCCCTATATTAATGTTGATCCCGGCACCATGAGCCCATTTCAGCATGGCGAAGTGTTTGTAACCGAAGACGGTGCGGAAACCGATTTGGATTTAGGTCATTACGAGCGGTTTTTAAAAACCACCATGACCAAAAAAAATAATTTCACCACCGGCCAGGTATACGAGCAAGTGCTGCGTAACGAGCGCAAGGGCGAATATTTGGGCGCAACTGTGCAGGTTATTCCGCATATTACCGATGAAATCAAACGCCGGGTGTTTGAAAGCGCTGAAGGCTGCGATGTGGCCTTGATAGAAATCGGCGGTACGGTGGGGGATATCGAATCTTTGCCGTTTCTGGAAACCATCAGGCAAATGGGTGTGGAACTGGGTAGCGAAAGAGCCTTGTTTATTCATTTGACCCTGGTGCCTTATATCAAGTCGGCAGGGGAAATCAAAACCAAGCCCACCCAGCATTCCGTTAAGGAATTGCGCACTATCGGTATTCAACCGGATATCTTGATTTGCCGCTCCGAACAGCCAATACCGGCCAGCGACCGCCGTAAGATCGCCTTGTTTACCAATGTGCCTGAAAAAGCCGTTATTTCCGCTATCGACGCCGATACCATTTACCGTATGCCTTTATTGCTGCGCGAGCAAGGTCTGGACGATATTGTGGTTAACCAGTTACGTTTGGATGTGCCGGCTGCCGACCTGTCGTCCTGGGAAAATGTCGTGGAAGGTTTGACCCATCCTACCGACGAAGTCTGCATTGCCATAGTCGGAAAATATGTCGATCATACCGATGCCTATAAGTCCTTAAATGAAGCTTTAATTCATGCCGGGATTCATACCCGTCACAAAGTCCGGATCAAATATATCGATTCGGAAACTGTTGAAGCGGAAGGCACGGCGTTACTGAAAGATGTGGATGCCATTTTGGTGCCCGGCGGTTTTGGAGAGCGCGGCGTGGAAGGCAAAATTTCCACAGTCCGCTTCGCCAGAGAAAACAAAATTCCGTATCTGGGGATTTGTCTCGGCATGCAATCCGCTGTGATTGAGTTTGCCCGTGACGTGGTAGGATTGGAAGGCGCGCACAGCACCGAATTCTTACCCAATACACCTCATCCGGTTATCGGCCTGATTACCGAATGGATGGATGAAGCCGGAAAATTGAATATTCGTACTGAAGAAACGGATTTGGGCGGTTCCATGCGGTTGGGCGGACAAAAATGCAGTCTGAAGCCGGATTCCCTGGCTTTCAAAATGTATCAAAAGGATGTGATAACCGAGCGGCACCGTCATCGTTACGAATTCAACAACCAATATTTAAAACAACTGGAAGCGGCAGGTATGCGTTTTTCCGGTAAATCATTAGATGGCCGACTGGTGGAAATTGTGGAATTGCCGGAACATCCCTGGTTTCTGGCCTGTCAGTTTCATCCGGAATTCACTTCTACGCCGCGCAATGGCCACCCCTTGTTTTCCGGTTTCGTCGCCGCAGCCGCTTATCATAAAACCAAAGGTCAAGCATGAAATTATGTCACTTCCAAGCCGGTCTGGATCAGCCACTGTTCCTGATAGCCGGCACCTGTGTGATAGAAAGCGAACAAATGACGCTGGATACTGCAGGCAAACTTAAAGAAATCACCGATGAACTGGGGATTTCCTTTATCTACAAGTCGTCATTCGATAAGGCAAATCGTTCCTCTTTAAATAGTTTCCGCGGTCTGGGTCTGGAGAAAGGCCTGCAAATTCTGGAAAAAGTTAAACAACTGCTAGCGGTGCCGGTATTGACAGACGTTCACGAAGATACGCCGTTGGCGGAAGTGGCGGCCGTGGTGGATGTGTTGCAAACGCCGGCGTTTTTATGCCGGCAAACCAATTTCATCCAAAGCGTTGCAGCGCTGGGTAAGCCGGTTAATATTAAAAAAGGCCAGTTTCTGGCGCCCTGGGATATGGCGAATGTCGCCAATAAAGCCAAGGCTGCCGGCAACCAGCAGATAATGGTTTGTGAGCGTGGCGTATCCTTTGGTTATAATAATCTGGTTTCGGATATGCGCTCGCTGGCGGTTATGCGCGAAACCGGCTGCCCGGTGGTGTTTGACGCCACTCATTCCGTGCAGTTGCCGGGCGGACAGGGGAATTGCTCCGGCGGCCAGCGCGAGTTTGTGCCGGTATTATCCAGGGCGGCAGTGGCGGTTGGCATCGCCGGGATTTTTATGGAAACCCATCCGGTTCCGGAGCAAGCGCTGAGTGACGGCCCAAATTCCTGGCCTTTGCATCGCATGAAAGAATTACTTGAAATCTTAATCACGATAGACCGGGCGGTTAAAGCCGGCAATTTAATTGAAACCACACTTTAAAGGAAAGGAAATGGCTAGAATAGTAAATGTAAAAGCACGAGAAATTTTAGATTCACGCGGCAATCCTACCATTGAAGCAGAAGTGTATCTGGCTTCTGGTTTAGTGGGTACTGCAATGGTGCCTTCCGGCGCTTCTACCGGCGAGCGTGAAGCCATTGAATTACGCGACGGCGATAAATCTCGTTATTTGGGCAAAGGTGTGTTGACTGCCGTTAATAATGTCAATACTGAAATTCGTGACGCAGTGATCGGTCTTGATGCTGACAAACAGACTGAATTGGATCAAAAACTGATTGCCCTGGACGGCACGCCTAGCAAAAGCCGTCTTGGCGCCAACGCTATTTTGGGCGTTTCTCTGGCGGCAGCGCGTGCTGCTGCGCTGGAAGCAGGCTTGCCGCTGTACCGTTTTCTGAACACCAGCGGCGAATTCATTCTGCCTGTGCCGATGATGAACATCATTAACGGTGGTTCTCATGCTGACAATAGTGTCGATTTGCAAGAATTCATGATTTTGCCTGTCGGCGCCCCTTCTTTTCGTGAAGCCATTCGTTACGGCGCGGAAGTATTTCACAACCTCAAAAAAGTTTTAAGTTCACGCGGTTTGGCTACCACTGTCGGTGACGAAGGCGGTTTTGCGCCTAACCTGTCTTCAAATGAAGAGGCTATTGAAGTGATTTTGGAAGCCATTTCTAAAGCAGGTTACCAGGCCGGTAAAGATATTTACCTGGGATTGGATGCCGCCAGTTCGGAATATTACAAAGACGGCCGTTATGAATTGTCTTCCGAAGGTAGAAGCTTCAACTCTGAGGAAATGAACGATTTCTTCGTCAATTGGGTGGAAAAATATCCTATTATTTCCATAGAAGACGGTCTGGATCAAAACGATTGGGCCGGCTGGAAAGATCAAACCGTTAAACTGGGTAATAAAATTCAATTGGTTGGTGACGATTTATTTGTAACCAATCCCGCCACCTTGCGTGAAGGTATTGAAAAAGGCATTGCCAATTCCATTTTGATCAAAGTTAACCAAATCGGCACGCTGACAGAAACTTTGGAAGCGATCAATACCGCCAAGGCGGCCGGTTACAGCGCAGTCATTTCGCACCGCTCCGGTGAAACCGAAGACACCACCATTGCGGATTTAGTGGTTGCTACCGGAACCGGACAAATTAAAACCGGTTCATTGAGCCGTTCCGACCGGGTTGCCAAATATAACCGTCTGCTGAAAATTGAAGACGATCTCGGCGATTTGGCTAGATACGCAGGACGCAGTGCATTTAAAGTGTTGTCTTGATTTTTTCGTTTCTGTAGATAAACTTATTGAACATTCAGGCAAGCTTTCCTCAGGTTTGGGGAAAGCTTGCCTCCGGGCAATAATGCTGCAGATTCGGGAATGTCGAATAAGGAATCACTATTAATATTTTCATTACTATCCTGTTTGCTTTGGTTTTGCACTTCCAATACAGATTGTGGTTTGGAGACGCCAGTATTTCTCAAGTGCGGGAATCAAAACTGCACCTTGACGCTCTTAGCAAAGAAGCCCAGGAAAAAAAGGACAGAAACGATTCCCTTTATGCGGAATTGCTTGATCTTCGCAAAGGTACTGAAACCATGGAAGAGCGTGCTCGTTATGAGCTTGGCATGATCAAGGAGAACGAAACTTTCTTTCAAGTGCTGGAATAGTACATGAAAGCACTCATCCCGTGCTGGGCAGTGGTTCCGGCAGCCGGTGTCGGTAAACGCATGCAAGCCGACCGCCCCAAACAATATCTGGCTTTATCCGGAAAAGCCGTGATTGAGCATACCCTGAGCAGACTGCTGCAATCCGGGGTGTTTCAAAAAGTCGTTGTAGCCATTTCTGAGGAAGACCCGTATTGGCCTGAGCTGGAAATTTCCAGGCATGCCGACGTGATAACCGCCCCGGGCGGTAAAGAGCGTGCAGATTCAGTTTTGTCCGCCCTAAGAGCCCTGCAAGGCTTGGCTACTGAGCAGGACTGGGTGCTGGTGCATGATGCAGCTCGGCCTTGTTTATGCAAACAGGATATTGACGCTTTGCTGGAGACCTTACAAAACCATCCGGTAGGCGGGATTTTGGCCTTACCCTGCCATGACACCCTCAAACAAGTTGAGGCGGAGCACATTGCCGCCAGCGTGGACCGAAAAACAATTTGGCGGGCTTTAACCCCGCAAATGTTCCGCTACGGCATGCTGAAAGCAGCCTTGCAACAGGCGGAAGGCAATCCGAATATTACTGATGAAGCCAGCGCCTTGGAAATACAGGGGTTTAAGCCGAAAATAGTGGAAGGCCGTCCCGATAACATCAAAATTACCCGTCCGGAAGATTTGGCGCTTGCGGAATTTTATATGGAGCAACAAGCATGATTAGAATAGGGCAAGGCTATGATGTGCATCGCTTTACGGCAGGAGCCCATATCATGCTTGGCGGTGTTAAAATTGACTACGAACAAGGTCTTGAAGCCCATTCCGACGGTGACGTGGTTTTGCATGCCTTGAGTGATGCATTGCTAGGCGCGGCGGCATTAGGCGATATCGGCAAACATTTTCCGGATACCGACCCGGAATTTAAAGGCGCCGATAGCCGGGTATTGCTGCGTCATGTTTACGGTATAGTCAAAGGTAAAGGCTATCATTTGATTAACGCCGATATCACCATTATCGCTCAAGCGCCTAAAATGGCGCCGCATATTGCCCAAATGTGCGCCATCATTGCCGATGACTTGCAGGTTGATGTCGATTTTATCAATGTCAAAGCCACTACAACCGAAAAGCTGGGTTTTGAAGGTCGCAAAGAAGGCATAGCCGTACAAGCCGTGGTGTTAATTGAAAAATAAGCTGAAGCCGGTCCTGGCTAATGGCTTCAATCTGCTGCACGGATAAAACCTATGACGGATTACAATGTGTCAGACTGGGCATACGCCTATGGCGGCCCAAGCGGTCAGGGCCAAATCAAAACCCAAACCGATGATTTTGTAGTAGAAGAGCTGCTTTCCTTTACACCGGAGGGGAGTGGCGAACATGTGTTTCTATATCTGGAAAAATCCGGCGAAAATACCGAATATGTGGCCAGGCTGCTGGCCCGTCATGCCGGAGTGCGCCAAAGAGATATTGGTTTTGCCGGTTTAAAAGATCGTCATGGCCGCACCAGGCAATGGTTTAGTATCTGGTTGCCGGGCAAGGATGATCCTGATTGGCGGCAATTGCAAACGGATAAGCTGAAAATTCTGCAAATTGTCCGGCATACCAGAAAATTGAAACGTGGCGCACTTTCCGGCAACCGGTTTGACATTTTGATTCGCAATCTGCAGGCGGATACTGACCAAATTGAACAGCAGCTAAACCAGATAAAAATTGGTGGTTTCCCAAATTATTTCGGCGAACAGCGGTTTGGCCATCAAGGCCGCAATCTTAATGCCGCCCTGGCCGTGTTTCAGGGCGTAAAGGTCAAACGCGAACAGCAGAGTATTTATTTGTCGGCGGTGCGCTCCTATCTGTTTAACCTGATACTGAGCGAACGGGTGTCGCGACACACCTGGAATCAAGCCATGTCAGGAGATGTCTTTAACCTGAATCATACCCACAGCAGCTTTGTGCCGGAACATTACGATCAGATTCTGGATGAACGTCTTGCTGTTGCCGATATTCATCCAACCGGGGTGTTATGGGGAAAAGGCGATAGCCGCGTATCGGCGGATGCCGCCGCTATTGAGCAGCAGGTGATTGCCGGGCATGAAGATTTCGCTGGCGGGTTGATCAAGGCTGGGCTGGAAGTAGATCGCCGGGCGTTACGAGCCATGCCGGAAAGTCTTTCCTGGCAATTTACGGCGGAAAATTGTCTGCGGCTGTCGTTTGTTTTGCCGGCAGGTAGTTACGCCACGGTTTTGTTACGGGAAATCATCAAATCAGGGTCATAGGGCGTATTAACGAAGCGTAATACGCCGGACGATTGGAAGTTGGCATACGGCGTAATACGGCTATCGCCTATTACGCCCTATAACACCTACTTTACTCAGTTGCTTGGATCTTATCGTATTAGTGCTTATCGGGCAGCTTGACGCCATTTTTGTCCCATCTGATAATATTGCCGACTTGGCGGCCATCAACACGATTTTCTTCGCTCATTTTTACGCCATTGTCATACCATTCGGTTTGTATGCCGTTTAGTTTGCCGTCAACATAATGTTTTTCGGATATTCTTCGTCCATTTTCATGCCAGATCACCACCGTGCCGTTTTTGCGGTGATCGGTGTATAGTTCTTCGTATTTTTTGTTGCCGTTTACATACCAACTGATGAAATGTTTGACGATAGAGCCGTTTTCAAAGGTTTTCTCAAAACTTCTGACGCCGGATTTGTCCCAGTTAACCGTCCTGACCAGCAGGCCATTCTCATAAGTGTTTTCTTCAAACTTCTGGCCATTTTCGTAATAAGCGGTATCTTTGCCGGTGAAAGGTTGTTTGGAGCCAGCTATAACCGTTCTGCCGTTGTCGTCAATTTCGAATTTAAGACCGCTGAAAATGATTCTGTCGCTATCAGCTCGACAGTCAAATATCATCGCTAATAAAAAAAACCATAGATAACGTTTTTTCAATGGGGCTGGTCTCCAATGGCGTCTTACTTGCCGGTATGGACAAGGATATACAGAACAAAGTAACAGATTTCATTCGAAGACCTTGCCTTCGAGTGATACGCCTCGCTGCCCGCTCGGCACATCTTATATACTATAAATATTCTTTTTTGATAAATAAACAGTATATACTAATTGCAGAATTGGATCTGGATGCGCTAAAGCCGGTTACCATGCTTTATCTGGTTGATTTATAATGATTCTTACCCTAAGTTAACGCCACCCGGGTCAGTGACGCCGTCATTGAAAGTTTTAGTGTGAATTAAACAACAATTTGACGCAAATAGCACAAACCTGTAAAATTTTTTAGTTATGTCAGATAAATTACCTGATCTAATAGATCCGCTTTTACTTTGCGAACGCAAAATTGTTTTGTCGGGTTCGATTAAGATTGCAGCGCTTGAACGTTTGTCTGATTTAGCAGTAGAAAACAATGGCGATGTCAAAGTTGAACTGGCATTTTCCAAGGAAGGCAAGCGAGCAATTATTACCGGCAGATTGGCGGCCGCATTGACAATTGAGTGCCAAGCCTGTTTGCAGACCATGCAATGGCCGCTGGATATCAGTTTCAAGCTGGGCGTGGTGACATCGGTATTTGAGGCCGATCAACTGGAAATTGAATGCGAACCATTGATTTTTGAAAGCGGCAGGGTGTCGCTAAATGCTATAGTTGAAGACGAAATTCTCTTGGCTTTGCCCGATTACCCTAAACACGAATACGACTGCATTAAGCGTAGCAGTCAGGAAAACCGCGAAAATATTGAACAAGAAATTCGCCCTAAAAGAGCGGATAACCCTTTTTCTGTTTTAGCAAAATTAAAAAAAACCGGAGATTAAAAAATGGCAGTACAAAAGAGCAAGGTGTCGCGTTCAAGACGCGGACAACGCCGTTCACACGATGCTTTAACAAGTAAAACCTTAGCCCAGGACGTCTTGACTGGCGAAGTTCATTTGCGCCACCATATGACGCCTGATGGTTTTTTCAAAGGCCGTCAGATTATTGCAAAGCACGAGTTTGAGTAATAATCTGTAGGCGTTTTTACAGATTTAAGAGATAACCGGCAAGGTTTAGAACTGTGATCAGCCGGAATTAACTTAAGAATAAGTTTTTTCCGGTAGCGGCTTGCATAACATCACAGACATCAAATTCGGCAATCCTCGGTTGGTCTGTTTCACTAAGCAAATCGCCTTAGTCTTGTTCATACGGCCAAAAAATAAGTTCAGTTTGGCCCTTCCGACTATTGGAGTAAATCCTAAGCGTGAGTGTAACTCTATCTATAGATGCCATGGGTGGTGATTTCGGTCCTAAAGTGACCGTTCCGGCTGCACTGGCCTGTTTAAGTAAAAACCCCAATTTAAAACTGATCATGGTTGGCGATGAAAAGGCTCTGGGTAATCTGCTGTCCGAGGCAATGCTGAGCTATAACGGCCGTATCAGTATTCAGCATGCTTCACAAGTGGTGGAAATGGATGAAACGCCACAAAAAGCCTTGAAAAACAAAAAAGACTCTTCCATGCGGGTTGCCATCAATCTGGTGCATGAAGGTCAGGCTGACGCCTGTGTAAGCGCCGGCAATACCGGCGCCTTGATGGCGACAGCCCGTTTTGTGCTGAAAATGATTCCGGGAATTGAACGTCCGGCTATTATCTCAACTTTGCCCTCGATTTTTGGTCACACCCATATGCTGGATTTAGGCGCCAATGTTGATTCAAGCGCCGAACATCTTTATCAATTTGCGGTAATGGGCGAAGAGGTGGTGAAAGCAGTTGAAAATATCGACCGGCCAAAAATTGCTTTATTGAACATAGGCGAAGAAGACATGAAAGGTAACGAGCAGGTTAAGGCTGCAGCAAAATTACTGGAAAACTCTTCTTTGAACTATATCGGTTATGTTGAAGGAGATTCCATTACCGCAGGTCACGTCAATGTGGATTTGATAGTCACTGACGGCTTCGTTGGCAATGTGGCGCTGAAATCCATTGAAGGCGCCGCAAAAATGATCAGCTCCAAACTGAAAGCCAGTTTTTCTAATAATCTTTTAACCAAGCTTGCAGCCATGCTGGCTTACCCGGTGTTAAAGCATTTCAAAGATAGTATTGACCCGCGTCTTTACAATGGCGCCAGTTTTATAGGTTTAAAAGGTTTGGTTATTAAAAGTCATGGCGGCGCAGATGCCCTGGCATTTGAAACAGCCATTCATCTGGCAGAACTCGAAGTCACGCAGGATGTCATCCGCAAGATTGGCGAGAAAATAGAAAAAGCTCTTGAACAAAAGGTAAATGCATGACCCATTGGGCAAATGTAATCGGTACAGGCGGTTATTTACCGGAAAAAATTAGAACAAATCATGAGCTGTCGGAAATGGTTGATACCACTGATAGTTGGATTTTCGAGCGCACCGGCATCAAAAACCGGCATATCGCCGCCGATCATGAGACTGCCTCCAGTATGGGGGAAGCAGCTTCCCGGCAAGCGATAGAAATGGCCGGAATTGATCCGCAAAGCATAGACTTGATTATTGTCGCCACCAGCACCCCGGATCGGATTTATCCCAGTACCGCCTGTTTGCTGCAACATCGCCTAGGCATCAAGGATTGTGTGGGTTTCGATATTCAGGCCGCCTGTTCGGGCGCAGTGTTTGGTTTAAGCATTGCAGATCAATATATTAAAACCGGCTTTTGCAAAACCGTATTGATTGTGGGTTCGGAAATTTGTTCCCGCATTACCGATTGGAGCGACAGGTCCACCTGTATTCTGTTTGGTGATGGCGCAGGGGCAGTGCTGTTAAGCGCGGGCGAACGGCCGGGGATTCTGGCGACGCACATTCAATCCGATGGCAGTTATGAGGATTTGCTGTATTGCCCCAATCCGCAAGGTTCGGCAATTTCGGTCAATAGTGAGGCCGCTTATATACAAATGCGCGGCAATGAGGTGTTCAAGGTCGCTGTCAATACCTTGGAGCGTATTGTTGATGAAACTCTCGAAAAGAATGGCTTGCAGCAATCGGACATTGATTGGCTGGTGCCGCATCAGGCCAATATCAGGATTATCTCCGCTACTGCCAAAAAACTTGGGATTGGCCTTGAGCAAGTGATTTTGACATTGG
This sequence comes from uncultured Pseudomonadota bacterium, assembly GCA_963741375.1. GTDB lineage: Bacteria > Pseudomonadota > Gammaproteobacteria > Methylococcales > Methylomonadaceae > Methylomonas. Next base: position 2,158 of record CAVUMJ010000033.1, on the reverse strand, counting down.
AAAATCAAGGTAACACTTCTTCAGCTTCATTACTGCTGGCGTTTGATCAAGGTATCAGGGATGGTAGAATTAAACGCGGACAAACTGTATTAATGGAAGCATTCGGTTCCGGATTTACCTGGGGATCGGCACTGCTTAAATATTAGAAGAATAAAAAATATAAGAAGAATAATATGATCGATCAAAATTATAATATTGCCTTTGTTTTTCCGGGCCAGGGTTCGCAATCGTTGGGTATGCTTGCCAAATTGGCGGAAGCTTATCCTGAAGTTAAGCATACCTTTGAGCAGGCGTCTGATGTTTTAGGATTTGATCTCTGGGATTTGGCGCAGACCGGCCCTGAAGAAACCTTGAATCAAACTCAATATACTCAGCCGGCCATGTTGGCAGCCGGGGTGGCAGTTTGGCGGGTCTGGCAAAAAAGATCGCAAAGGTCGCCAGCCTGGATGGCCGGACATAGTCTGGGAGAATACACGGCTTTGGTTTGCTCTGAAGCCATTTTATTTGAAGATGCAGTGAAATTGGTGGCCGAACGGGGCCGCTTGATGCAGGAAGCCGTGCCGATTGGCGCCGGGGCGATGGCCGCCGTTTTGGGTCTGGAAGATCATCTGGTTGTCAATGCGTGTGCAGAGGTTGCCCATGGGCAAGTAGTCAGCGCCGCCAACTTTAACGCTCCAGGCCAAGTGGTGATTGCCGGAGACACTGACGCTATTGACAGAGCTATGACCGCACTAAAAGACCTGGGCGCCAAAAAAGTTGTAAAATTGCCTGTCAGCGTGCCTTCCCACTGCGTACTGATGTCAAAAGCGGCTGAAAAACTCGATGAACTTCTGCAAGGCATGAATGTGGATATGCCCAAGGCAACCTTAATACACAATGCCGATGTCAAATCCCATGGTTCTCCGGAAGTGATTCGCTATGCCCTTAAAGAGCAATTATTCAAACCGGTAAGATGGGTGGAAATTATCAAATTCATGTCCGAACAAGGTGTTTCAGTGTTTGTTGAATGTGGGCCGGGTAAGGTTTTAGTAGGCTTGGATAAACGCATTGCCAAAGAGGCAGTGCATTTGAGCATGTTTGATCCGGAGTCAATTGATCAGGTGTTGGAGCAATTACATGGATAAAAAAATTGCGGTTGTTTCCGGCGCTAGCCGGGGTATCGGACGAGCTATTGCCGAACAATTGGCTCAGGATGGTTATTTCGTAATTGGAACTGCAACCAGTGATCATGGCGCCGAAGCTATTTCAAGTTATTTGGCCGGCAACGGCCAGGGCTTAAAACTTAATGTTGCCGATGCAGAGGCTATTGATGATTTTTTTAAAGTCGTGGGCGATCGGTTTGGCGTCCCGGCTGTATTGGTCAACAATGCCGGCATTACCAGAGATAATCTGTTGATGCGCATGAAAGACGCAGAATGGGATGATATTATCAACACCAATCTCACAGCTGTTTTTCGCATGAGTAAAGCCGTGATTCGCGGTATGATGAAAGTCAGATACGGCCGAATCATTAATATCTCTTCGGTAGTCGGTTTTACCGGTAATGCCGGGCAATGCAACTATGCAGCCGCAAAAGCCGGAATGATTGGTTTTGCCAAATCGATGGCAAAAGAAGTGGGAAGCCGTGGCATCACAGTTAATACTGTGGCCCCTGGTTTTATTGATACGGATATGACCAGGGAATTACCCGAAGACATTAAAAATACCTTATTGTCCTCAATTGCGGTCGGCCGGCTTGGACAATGCCAGGAAATTGCCGATGCAGTTGCTTTTCTTGCTTCAGAAAAAGCCGGTTATATCACCGGCGAAACTTTGCATGTCAATGGCGGCATGTATATGCCGTAATCGATTCTATATCTCCGATTCCAATACAGCAAAGCGGTCCGACAGCCTCGATTCCGCTTTGCGCCGTCAAGGCTGGGTAATAATAACCAATTAAACAGAGTAGATGCGCCGCACATTGCGGGGCATATTTTACGGCTGAACAGAAGATGAGTTTATTTACCAAGATCAGCTCATCGTTTAGGGATATTTATCCGTACTTCTAATATTATTCAATCGGTATTGCATAATACATCACCGATTTATCCGAAACAGCATCGTATTGATGATCATATATCTCCAGGTCGGCGCCGGTGGTATGCCGTTTTCCCGAATT
>CAVUMJ010000032.1:0-12987 GCA_963741375.1 uncultured Pseudomonadota bacterium | reverse complement strand
ATATTAAAACGGGTTTCCAAGGAAGGTCTGATTGAATTTGTGTTAAACCACATCAAACCCATGATGGGTATTGATGAAGTCTTGCACGCCGAAATGGATATTAGGGTTTTTCTGTCGGATCACTGATGCAAAAATTAATCGTCAGGGACTGTCTGATTCAAAATGTAGCCAGGGTGCTGGAAGAAGAGCGCCCGCAATTTAGCGCCATCCAGTCGTTTTATGCGGTTTTTAGAGAATCGGTGAATACCGGGTTTTTTTGCGGACTGGCATTATCCAGCGATATTAATCAGCATCCGGACTGGATTTTTGCAGATTTAACCGAACATAGAAAAAACGTCTATGTGACGCCTAACATCCGGGTGCGAAGGGCTTTGAAGCTGATGGATGAGCATGGCCTGGATGTGCTGCCGGTGTTGGAGCGTAAAATATTCCTCGGCGTTGTCACCCGGCAAAGCATTGTCGAAGCTCTGCTGGATCAAGAGCACCAGTGCCGGCTGGAAACCACCAAATTAATTAAATTGCTGGACGCCAAACACGAACAGATTATTGTCTGGTCGGATAAGCTTAGCGAATTACATACGGCTTCGCGCAGTTTACTGACGGTGCTGGGACATACCTCGCTTCAAACCGATTTGCTGCAAAGCGGCATAGAGTCTTTAACCAAACTGCTGGAAGCGCATTACGGCGCCATCAGCATTCTGGACGACGACGGCGGACTCAAACATTTTGTGTTTACCGGGATGACCGACGAACAGGCGCAGCTGATAGGGGAGTTCCCGCAAGGCAAAGGGCTTTTGGGGCTGGTGATTCAGGAAAACCTCAGTTTGCGCCTGACCGACATGAGCCGGCATCCGCAGAGCATCGGCTTTCCGGAGCATCATCCGCATATGAAAAGCCTATTGGCTGTGCCTATTTCTCATCGAAACCGGGTGTATGGCCGTATCTATCTCAGCGACAAGGAAGGTGGCGTTGCTTTCAATAAAAATGATGAAGAGTTGGCTTTAAGCTTCGCGTATTCCTTATCGCTGGTATTGGACAACGCCAGGGAAATAGAAGAAGTCAAGCAGGCCAGACAGAATCTGGATTATATGGCGCATTTCGACGCCTTAACCGATCTTCCCAATAGAACCCTGCTGAAAGACCGGGCCGATCAGGCCATTTTTCATGCCCAGCGTAATTCCGCCAGGATAGCGGTGCTGTTTCTGGATTTGGATAATTTTAAAGTAGTCAACGATTCCATAGGCCATACGCTGGGCGATGTGTTATTGAAAAATGTGTCCGCGCGGATTTTAAATTGTTTGCGCGATGGCGATACCGCCGCGCGTTTTGGCGGCGACGAGTTTGTGGTCATGCTGCCGGATATTAACGATAATCAGGATGCCGCTACCGTAGCGGCTAAAATTCTGGAATCTTTGCTTTTGCCTTTTGATATTGAAAGGCATGAGGTTTTTGTGCGTATCAGCATTGGCATCAGTATTTATCCCGACAATTCAAAAGACATCGACGGCTTGCTGGCTGACGCAGATTCCGCTATGTATCACGCCAAAAAGTTAGGCAAAAACAATTATCAATTTTTTGCGCCGGAAATGAACCACTCCGCGCAGAAATACATGAAATTTGAAAAACACTTGCGCAGAGCACTGGATCAAAACGAACTGGTGCTGTATTACCAGCCGCAGGTTGATATAGAGTCCGGCGCCATTGTGGCGATGGAAGCCTTGATACGCTGGTTTAGTCCGGAATTAGGCATGGTTTGTCCGGATGATTTCATCCCGTTTGCCGAAGAAACCGGTTTAATCGTGCCTATTGGCGCCTGGGTGTTGAAAACCGCTTGCCGGCAGGCCAGAATTTGGCAGGAAGACGGGATGCCGCTTCGCATTGCGGTTAATCTGTCCAGCAGACAGTTTCATCAAGTCAAGAATCAGCATCAACATCGGCATCCGTTGCTGGATGCGGTGTTGAATGCGCTGGAAGAATCCGGTTTACCGCCACATTTGCTGGAACTGGAGATTACCGAAGGCATCTTGATGCATCAGGTTGACGAAACCATGGATGTGCTTAGAGAATTAAAGCAGATCGGGGTGCGTTTATCGGTAGACGATTTTGGCACAGGTTATTCGTCTTTAAGTTACCTCAAGCTGTTTCCTATCGACATGCTTAAAATCGATAAATCTTTCGTGCGCGACATCACCACCGACCCTAGCGATAAAGCCATTGTCGCCGCTATTACCGTCATGGCTCAGCAGCTTAAACTGGCGGTGGTTGCCGAAGGCGTGGAAACCCTGGCGCAACTGGAGTTTTTGCGCGAATTGCGTTGCGGCTTTGTGCAAGGTTATTATTTCTGCAAGCCTTTGCCGGCCGACCAAGTATTGTTGCATGCGCAGCAGTATCTTATATAAGGCGTTGGCGCATCTTAAAGAATAGGGCGCAATAGGCGGTTAGCCGAATTGCGCCGAATGTAGGCTTTTGATCATCCGGCGCAATACGGCTATCGCCTATTGCGCCTTATGTTTTGGTTATGCGCTAGGTTATGATTGGATGATCAGGCCGCCATGTCCACGCCGATATCCCGGCGGACCACCGGAAATTTTTCCTCAATCTTGAACGGCAGTCCGTGCTTGCAGGCCAAGGCTTTCAGAGCGGCTGTGGTAATGGTTCCGGCCGGGCCGTAGCTGCGTATGCCGTTTTCATCCTCTGCTATGACCACCGGCCCGGCCAACGCCCAGACATCCGGCTGGCCGGTGTCCGCCAGAATGAAATGGCGGTTGCCGACGATGGCCCGGCGTTGAAATTGATTGCATGGTGATTCCATTTGTGCTCCTTTGCCAAGGGTTGATAAAAAACTAGTCATGTTGTGTTGTAGGATGGGTAGAACGATAGTGAAACCCATCAAACAGGCCTACAAAGATGGGTTTCACTGTCGTTTTATCCATCCTACGAATAAAATCCAACTGCTCAGGGTTTGCTGTAATTGCGCATTGCTCCCAGCAGGTGTTTGCGGTAGTTGGTTTTTTCGTCCGCGCTGAGGCCGCGGTATTCCAGATGCGCTTCGACTATGCGCTTGAAGCGCTGCATATCGTCGCCGCGCCACCAGATTTGCGCTACGGCGGCCTTGACGATATAGCGGCGGTAGCGTTCGTCGAGTTTGATAAATTCGCGGGCCAGATAAACCAGACGCTCGGCGTACGGCCAGCGCAGGGTTTCATTGATCAGCCGCTTGCCCTCGCCGGAGCCGGCCGGTTGAAATGTCTGCTGCCAGAAACGCAAGGCCGACGCCTCCTGCATAATCGGCAGCGGCGCCAGCACCTCAGGGGCAAAATCCTTGACGTAATCCAGCAAGCTTATCTGAAAATCCGCCTTGGCGGCCTGCCGCTCAATGACGGGGTTTTGGTACTTTTTTGTCATGATACTGTTCCTCGGCAATCTTGATGAATTTGGCCGGGTGGATGATAAAGTCAAAGGAAGCTAAAAATGGCGCGCCATCTCGGCCGCGGCTGCGGCCCATCAAAAAGTCGGAACCGGCAATATGCCGAAAATAATTGCCCCAGCTGTTCAGGCTTTCCAGCTCTTCTTCCCACAAGGCCTTGATGCGCCGCCGCCTGCCGTCGTTGAGTTTGTAGACTTTGGGCAACTGCGGCAAGGATTCGTGGTAAAGATTGACGATAGCCTGATACGGCGGGCTTGCCGCGGGTTTGGCTGCTCTACCGTCAGGTAGAGCTGTATTATCCTGATCAACCGATAACTGATGTGTGGGGCTGTCCGCCAAAACCCGCTGCGGGGCGCTTGGGTGCAAGTCGCCGCGGCAAGCCTGCTCTGTAACGGCCTGGCGCTGAGACTGCCTGCCGGGGCGTGGTTGGCGCGCTGTCGCCGGGTTGTTATTTTGCGCGGATTTTTCCCTGTCGGCCTTGGGCAGAAAAAACATCAGATAATCCGCATCCGCCAGCCGTTCGATTAAGCCGGCGCGCTTTAACTGATCCAGGGAAGCTCTAACGCCATCCTTACTTACTTTTGGTAAAATCTGCCGATTCACCAGTTCCTGGGTAATCTCCGCCAGCATGGCCAGGCTGATGCGCCGGTTTGGACCGCCGCAGATACCGCTGGCGTAATCCATATAGCGGCGGATGCCGCGTAAATACATGATTTGCGCCCGCAGCGGCAAGCCTTGCAAGGCGTCGTCTTCCTCATCATTCCAGGTGGTTCTCATAAGCTCTGATCATATTATGACAAAAAAGGCCCGGAACGGCTCCGGGCCAGCAGGGAAGTGAATGACAGCAGACATTGAACCGGTCTGCCAGCGGCTGAAACCAAAATAGGCCGGATTTTTTAGCGTAAACATAAAGTTTTTTAGCAATATCAGGATCAAAACCGAATAAATGCTTTGCCGGACCGGATTTTCCGAGCGCTGCGCATAGCCTAATACCCAGCTCGACAGCTGTTCTTTAAAGCGGTTTTTCGGTGATTTGAGAAGATAAAATAAATCCATGGACAAACTTTAGCGTATTGCTAAATATTTTTCAAGCTTTTTTAGCATTTTGCACATTTCGCAATTTGCTAAAAGATGCTTAAATGTTCCTATGAATTTGACGATTAGAGAAATCAGACTAAATAACTTATTGCTGCTGCTGAAAGAATCAGGGCTTAGTCAAAGTGCGTTTGCCGTTAAGGCTGAAACTTCCGCGGCCTACATCAGCCAGATTATCAGCATTAAAACCAAAAGGAATATGGGTGATTTTGTCGCCAGAAATATAGAGCTTGCCTTTAAAAAACCCAAAGGCTGGATGGATAACCAGCATCATGCCGAAGAATAACCCTTTGCCGGAATTTCAGCAACCACATTGTTTTTTGTCAGCTAGTCCGGTCTGAGCTTTCGGGGCGGATAGTGACAAACTTGTCCTCTTAATCAGTAGTTTTCAGACATGCCTACCGCGAATCTTACCGTTAAAGAAATCAGATTACAAAATCTGCTCAAGCTGCTGGATGAATCCGGGCTGACCAAAAGCGCTTTCGCCGTCAAGGTTAAAACTTCGCCAGCCTATTTAAGCCAGATGCTTAGCCTGCATACCAAGCGTGATATGGGTAATATTGTCGCCAGAAACATCGAAATGGAATTTAAAAAACCGCGGGGCTGGATGGACAGCGTGCATTCGGCCATGCAAGGTCTGGCGGAAGCGGCCTCTGCAAAATCGCCTGTTTTAACTTTTTCCGCGGCTCGGCCGGTTTTCAGCAATGGCCGCAGCAGTGACGAATCGGCTGCGGAAGAAGCCGAGTTGCCGTTTTTTATGGAAATGGAGTTGCCGGAGCGGCCCGGTATCAGCGAGGTCGGAATCGATTTTGAACGCCGGCAGCGAATTGGCAATGCCAGCTTGCAAAGCGTCAACGTCTCCGCATCCGCAGCCGTTTGCATCACCGTTACCGGCAACAGCATGGAGCCGGTATTGCCGGACGGGGCCACGGCAGGCGTCGATACCGCCAAAACCGCCGTCAAAGATGGCGATATTTACGCCATTGACCATGCCGGCAGTCTCAGGGTGAAAATGATTTACAAATTACCGGGCGGCGGCTTGCGGCTGCGCAGTTTTAACAGCGAAGAGTGGCCGGACGAATACCACCACGGCTCCGATGCCGGACAAATCCGCATCCTGGGCAGGATTTTCTGGTGGTCGGTGTTGCGTTGAGGGTTTGGTTGTGGATATTGTCATGCCATCCTAACATTGGCTTGCTTATTCATCCCATCCTTCTTCAGCCATCTCTTCAAAACGGCTCTGATCTTTACCGGTTTTTTGTTTAAAAATGCGTTCCAGCAGCGGCGACATGGCCCCGGTCATTTCTTGTTGTAGCTCGGTAATGATTTCATCAATGTCGGGGCCGCCTTTAACGATTACAGGATGAGCGCCCAATTTGATCAACTCGTTTGTCGCAGAGCCACCGACGGAACCACAATAAACCATATCGCACCCCGTTAACCAGGCAAGCTTAGGTTTTAACTTGTCTTCATTCCCGTCACGTTGTTCTTTACCAAAAGACTTAACCGCCAATGGGGTAGCGGTACTGCCATCAATACCGTATACATGAAACCCCAAAGACGAACCGAAATGCTGATTTACAATTTCACCGTCTGAACTTGCAAAAGCAACTATCAGCTTATTGACATCGGCTTCAAGCTCCGCAACACTATTTACATCGGCAAGTTGACTCATATGACACTCCTCTATGAATATTTGGACCAAAGAACGACTAAGACAAGCTCTTACAATCGAATGACTTTGGCGTTGTTAATCCGCGCCCTGCTGAATCCATAGGATAAGCAGCCGGATCGCTAAGTTCAAACCCAGTTACTTTCGTTGATGATATTCAGCAACCAGCACTTTAATCTTTAGTCTCATAATGTCTTTCAGCATAAGCATTTTTCGATCATGTTCCTGATGCGCAATATCGTAAATTTGTTTTCTGAGTGTTTCGTGACTAGCCTCGGGCAGACTCAAGGACCATTCAGTAAAAAAAGCATCGTAGCTGTCAATGGTTTTGATCAACTCAAACCTGAGCTTTTCTCTGTCTTTCCTCGGGATGTCTCTTAGTGTTTCATCGATAACCGCATCAAGATCTGATTTTTGTTGTTTGTTGGAAACGGGAAACTGGATGATTTCAGACATAAGCACCGTAAAATGATAAGCAACCGAACACATCATTGATTTCTGTATAGCTTGCTTAATTCATATTTTGTACCAACTTATAAGTGATTGATTAATTAATAAAAAATGCTGAGTTTGTTTGTTGCGTTTGTAACAAATTAGAGCCTGTTGGAGCGTCGATGTTTGAATAATCCTAGAAACCGCAGTTGCGCTGAATCAACTGCCGGAATTCGCGTAATGTAGGCGCATGCTTTTCGTGCGCAAAAGGGGGCGTTGGCGGGCTTAGGGCGTAATAGGCGTTGGATGATCGAAGGCCAACATGCGGCGCAATACGGCTATCGCCTATTGCGCCCTATGCCATTAATTTAAGAAACCGGGTGGGCACAGGTTTTTTCGTGCCCACCCGGGGATATTGTCATGCCATTATTTTAAGGTAACGACGGATTTGCCGGGCTTAACCACCAAAGCTGGTTATAGGAATAACTGCAAGTCCATTGCTCGATATTGACGCCCGGGCCGGTTGCGGCGCCTGTCACATCGTTACACATGCCGGAGTTCAAATTGGTGACAGAATAAAATCCTCTACCGTCTCCATATGGCGTAAATTTGAATTGCTGGTTGGAATGGCCGGAAAAACTCCATTGTTCCAATAAGGACCCGGCAGTTTTATTAGCGCCCGCAACGTCCAGAGTTAAATTATTATTTGCTGCAATGCTTTCCAGGCTTTTCACAAAATAATAACCTGCAGACGGGGTGACGCCGTTCAATTTCGTAGCGGATATTTGCCATTGCTGGCTGGTGGAGTCCGAGTAGTCTTCCTGAGTAACTGTGACCCCGCTGGCGTCCTTACCGGCATCCATCACCAAACCGTCATGACGCGCCGTTAGCACGTAATCCCCGGCCCAGGGTACGCTGCCTTTAGCCAGATAAGCCTTGACTTCCGCTGCGGCAGCCCAGGCCGTGCCGTCGGCCAAAGCGCCTAAAGCATTAAGTTTGACGTATCTGGCGCTGGTGACCGGAAACGCAATGTTCTGCGCTTGCGGAAAGGAGCTGCCGTTGCATTGGTAACTGCGCCAGTTCGGGCCGTAGTCGAACGATCCGCCTGCAGATTGAGTCTGCCAGTTTACGCCGTCCGTGCTTAAATACACCTCGTATTGCATTTCGGTGCCGTTCAGGCAGCCGTCTTGGCGCGGGATGTAAGTCAGGCCGTTTATCGCTTGCACCTTGCCTAAATCCAGCACAATGTCATGCGGGTAAGCCGGAGCCGAGGAACCGTACTGGGTTTCCCAAAAAGTGGTTAGATTGTTGTCTATGGCCAGCTTGGGCGGATTGGCGCTGTAGTGGCTATCGGCAGTTGCCGAAGAGGCTGTGACAAAGGTGGAATCAGGCACATCCATTAATACCGCCTGGGTGGTGCTGACGCCGCCGACATCGGCTGTCACCTGCAGGCGGTAACTGCCTATCGGGGTTGCCGCGCCCAGGGTCACTTGTAAAACCGTGCGGCCATGCGCGTCGGTTTGGAAAACGCCGCTAGCCGCAGGCGGCAAGCCGGAAACTGTCCAGGATGCGCTTGCCGCGCTGCCTGAAGCGGCTAAAGCTTCCACGATATAACTGGCGCTGCCGCCCAGGGCCGGTTGTTGCGGCGGCCAGGCTGTGACGGTGGCTGCGCCGGAGGTTGGCAATAAACCGTAGACCACCACTTGCTTGGAGGAAGTGGCGACATACACTTTACCGTTGCTGACTACCGGCGGCACCCACTTGGCCAATAAGCCCAAATCGTCGCGCGGCGCCAGAGTAGTGGAGCTCCATAGCGGCTGGGAAACATTGGCTGCATTTAAAGCATGCAATTCGCCTTCGGCAACCCGGTGGTCGGCGTCGCCTTCACTGACTATCAAAGCCCAGACTATGCCTTGCTGATCGCCGTTTGCCGACAAAGTCAGTTCGCCGCCGGGGTAGATCAGCGGTGGCTGATCATATTCCGCAACAGGTTGGGCGGTGATTTGGGAGGTGGCGGCGTTGTAGCTGAATGCTTTAAGGGCGTCGCCCGCGCCCCAGTTAAAGATTAAAGGGCCGCCTGCGGCTGTAGAACGCGCCCAATATGCCGGGCCGCCGCGAATTTCGCCGCTGGATGCGCCGCTGATTGCTTGCAGAGCGCCGCTGTCGTTGCTGGTCAGTTTACCGAGATTCTGGGTATTCCAGGCATACAAGGTGCCGGGTTTGCCGCCGCCGACCAGCACGTTGCCGCCCGGTATCAAGGTTGGGCCGGAACTGCTTAAATCCAGATCGTTGGCGTCCATTTCCTGATAGATGGATGGCGTAAAGTAATCGACTACGGCCAAGCCCTGAGCCGGATCGAGTTTAAGCAGACTTTCCGAGAAACTGTACACGCCATCCGCCGTCAGCGGACTGCCGTTAACGCCCCAGGAATTGCCGACGAACACGTAGACATCGCCGCTGCTGTCCACTACCGGCGGCCGGCCGGTTTGCCAAATGGCGGCGCCATGATCCAGGGTGGCTCCAGGGCTGAAAATGCCGGTTTGGGCCAGGGTTTGGGCGTTATAGGCCATTACCCAGCCATAGTACTTGTATTCATCCTCGTGCGAGCCGAAACCGATGATGACTTGGCCTTTGGCCAAAGCCAGAGAGGCGCGCTGATTTTGATAACCTGGACTGAAAGTGATCGTGCTGCCGTTCGCCGTATAACTGCCGCTGATGACGACCGGGCCGCCGAATTTTTCAGCGCCGGTGGTAATGTCAATGGCGTGCAGCCGAAACACCAGGTTGTCGACCTCGCGGGTATTGGTGACGAAGTACATGGTATTGCTGGTTGGATCGATAATCGGAGTGCTTTCAATTCCTACGGGGCCGGCAATGTTTAAGGAGTTGGTGCCGACATAATCGGTAATCGGCGCGGGTTGTGCGCCGGGGATGCTGTTGGCGTAATTGATCGCCCACAGCGGCGCGGCGGGGGTGTCGGCGTCGAAGGCGTAAATGCTGTCTTTCATGGTGGCGACGAACAACACATTGTGCGTGCCTTGTCCGGGAATGGCTAAATTCGGCACATACAAGGGCTGCGCGTAAATACCGGCGTCCACCGGCAGGCTGAACAATCTGCCGAAAGTGGATGACGACACATTGCTGGTGGTCAAGGTTGTCTCGTTCAAATTGGCGTTAACCACCCCGGCGGTGTAACCGCGTTGCAGAACCGGCACAGCCGCAGCGTTTGCGGCGTGTTCGAAAATCAGCAGGGAACTGATGATGATGGTGCGTGAAAGAATTTGCGGCAGGTTCAGCATATGACCTCATTTATGTTTGTAAGAATTTTTTTGGATTATAATCCGATAATGGCAAATATCTGTATATAGGACTTAAGTCCTATTTTTTACGATAAATATAGGGCGTCAATAGGCGTTAGCCGTATTGCGCAGCATGTTGGTCTTCGATTATCCGGCGCAATACGGCTAACGCCTATTGACGCCCTATGTCCTGCGGGCCTACGGTAAATTTGTGCTAACGTACGAGCATCGGCGTAAGGAGGGGCGTCAAAACTAAGGTGTTCCAAACATTTCCCGCCATTCATCCGCATAAATTTCATTACTGATGCCTTGACTGTGATAAGGATTTTCCCTTTTGGCTGGAAAGTTAGCCGGAAGCCCGCGCTCAAAAACCTTGATATGTTCTTCCGGTATGTTTAAGGCCCGGTAAGAACGCATGAGCAGATTGTAAGTCATTTCTTTACGATGAGTTCCGGCGTACCAGCGTTCAGGCGGAGTGACGCTGTCCTGAAATATCCAGGGAGCCAGCACTTGGCGTCCGGCAGTGGTATCCCAGGGACTGGAGAATAAAACCACGCGGCGCAGCACATGCTGTTTGGCAAGCAGGGCCGTAGGATGTGCCAACCAACGGGCGGCGCATCATTCGAGTTCAATACCATCAATATCCGGCGGGATTATGTTACCCCGGTTTATAGGATAAATCCCTTCTTTCCCGTCTACATTTTCGGCTGGCTGAAATTCTTTCGCCTTTTTCAATATGACGGCTTTAGTGCGAAATTGTAGGGTGGGCAATGCTTTTCTGCCCACCATTCGAAGGCAACAGCTTTAAATCCTCGTGGGCACAAAAAGCGTGCCCACCCTACCGGGCTGAATTTTGCACCGGACTGCTAGCCGACTGTTCGCCATATAAACGCATTTTTCTAAAGGCTTCAGCGCAATTTGAATCAGGTTTGGAAGGACAAATTTGATTCACCGCGGGTTCGTCATTGTATTCCAGGCCAATCACACGGTAGCCTAATCCTGCGATAAACTGTAAAAAATTCACGCTATAAACCGGTTTGCCCGAAGTTCCGGTAAGAAATACGACTAATGGAACATCGTTTGCAGCATCCGGGTCATAAACCAGCAAATGAGGCTCATTAAAATTTTTAATATTGGGATTGGTGTCGGATGGCAAGAAGTTATATGTCTTGATTTCAGCAACTGCCAAGCTAAACAGACTACTGGTCAATAACAGCAGGATTAAGGTTAAAATTTTGTTGAAGGGCATTTGCATTTAATTCCGGTTGAAAATTGAGCTTTTTACTTTAGGTAGAAAAGTTTTTCGTGTTTTAACGAAAGCAGGATGACGGTAATCAAGACCCTATTTGTTTTAGAAAATCACTGACAGTAATAATCGTAGTTCCATCATATTTTTTAATAGAAAGCAAATCGCGTTTATCACCAGTCACCAGATAATCGGCTGAGCCGCTGCCGGCAATTGCAAGTAAGTAATTGTCGCAAGGATCTGGTGAAATATCCAGCTTGGGTAAATAATCAACCATGATGGATAAATCGCGTAGTTGATTAATAAGGCGACCGGCAAGTGCGGTTGATATACGCTCTTTAATTTTTGGATATCGGGTAGCCTTCGTTAATTCATCAATCTGTGGATGCGCAGTTAAAATATCAAATTTTCCACTTTGCCAAAGAGCAACTATTTTAGCCGGTTGTGAATTTGGAACGAGTAAATAACTGATCAAGATATTAGTATCAACAACAACTAACATTTTTCAGGGTTTCTTAAAAGCGCTTCGCGCATTTCTATTCTGGCGAATTCGCTTGCTTCATTTGCTAATTTTTGTAGTTCTTCCGGCGAAAGATCGGCGAATTTTTCTCTCATTTCAGCTACTGTTTGTTCAAATACTCGCCATTTAACAGCATCTACAATAAATTTAGAAATATCACCTTTTTTCATGCCTCTTTCCGCTAAAAAACAGCGCAGGGCGGTGTCTGTTTCTTTTGGGACTGAAACTGTCCATCTCGTTAAGTTTGCATTAGGCGTAGGCATCATACTATCCTCATAATCGTATAAGCGCTTACCAACATAGCACCATAACAATTAAGTATCAAGAAGATTATGCCGCGGTGTTGAGAACAAATAAACTGTCCGGAGTAGTAGCAGATAAATTGTCCGGTTGTAATACGCGCCGAGGAGGCGCAAATGAGTCGGACAAAGCTACTACACGAGATACGAAAAATGAGATTCGAAGAGGCCTATGAAGGATGGCAAAACAAACGATTGACTCAAGAGGAAGCGGCGAGGTTATTAGGAGTCTGTGAAAGAACGTTTAGACGGCATATAGACCGGTACGAGGAAAATGGACTGGAAGGATTGATAGACAAGCGTCTAGAACAGTTATCCCACAGACGAGCGCCTGTCGATGAAGTGCTTAAACTAACGGATAGTTACCGGCAGCGATTTTCTGGATGGAATGGCAAGCATTTTTACAGTTGGTATAAACGAGAGGGAGGAGAGCGCAGTTATACCTGGGTTAAATGCCGTTTACAGGAAGCAGGGTTACTGAAGAAGTCGTTAATCCAGGAGAAAAATACCGATGACGACAGTCCTTGACACCACCAGCTCCGACACCACCACTGCGGAATCCGCTGCTATGCCTGCCGTCGCAGGCGATGCGGCCAGCCAGACTGCTCAAGCGGAAAGCCAGGCAGCCAACAATCAATCAGAACCGGCCCAAGCGGCGGAACAACCAGCGCCGCTTGCATACCAGGATTTTCAATTACCGGAAGGTTATGCGGTAGACGATCAGCTGCTTGGCGAATTCAAAACTACGCTGGCCGGGCTTAATCTTAATCAGCAGCAAGCGCAATTACTGGCGGATTTGGGCGTCAAGCAGGCTCAATCCATTCTTGCCAAGGCTCAACAGCAGCAACAGGCGGATCACGCCAACTGGCTGGAGGCTTTTAATATCGGCGAAAACAGCGTGAAAGCCGCCGATTTCAAGCAGCCGGATTTTATCCGCGCGCAAGCCGAAAACTGGCTGAATCAGGTCAAAGCCGACGCCGAGCTGGGCGGCGAGCAT
>CAVUMJ010000031.1:0-11678 GCA_963741375.1 uncultured Pseudomonadota bacterium | reverse complement strand
AAGTAACCACATCAACAAGAAAAAAGCCATCATCGCTGTTACAAAGTCAGCATATGCAATTTTCCAA
Source organism: uncultured Pseudomonadota bacterium (assembly GCA_963741375.1). Taxonomy (GTDB): domain Bacteria; phylum Pseudomonadota; class Gammaproteobacteria; order Methylococcales; family Methylomonadaceae; genus Methylomonas. The sequence continues at coordinate 11,611 of CAVUMJ010000031.1, read as the reverse complement.
GCCCCGCCATGGTGACCATGACCGGCGCTTTTTTTGATTTTCTTGATGATAATTGGTTGTTCGGCCATTTCAGTTTAACCTTTGGCGGCCTTTAACTGTTCTTCCAGCTCAGTAAAACCCGGACGACAATAATGCGGTATGGCTGTGCGCATAAACTCTACGGTCATAGGAGGCGATGTGCCTTTGGCGACATTCAGCAAACCCTTTTGAGCACATTTATAAGCGTTGGATTCTTCTTCCAACCGGTCTTCCATTACCGCAGCGACAGGTCCGACAAATCCATAAGACACCAAAATACCCAAGAAGGTGCCAACCAGCGCGGCTGCAATCAATTTACCCAGCTCAGCGGGCGGTATCCCTACCGACTCCATAGTGTGAACCACACCCATTACCGCAGCAACAATGCCGAATGCCGGCATTCCGTCGCCTATGCGTTGTACGGCTTTAATAGGATTATGGCCTTCGGCGTGATGTACTTCAATTTCCGCATCAATAATATCTTCCAGCTGATTCACATCCACGCCAGTTAAAATCAGCCGCAATTTATCAGCAATAAATTCCATTAAATGATGGTCATGAACGATTTTTTCGCCAAATATTGAACTACCTTCCGGATCATCCACCACTTTTTCCAATGACAACAAGCCTTCCTTTCTGGCTTTTTGACTTAGAGCATTAAAGCTAAGCAGTAATTCCAAATAATAGTCTTTGGTATATTTGCTGCCCTTTAAGGTTCCTGTTCCTCCGGATAAAGCCGCCTTGACATTGGTCATGGAATTACTTGCCAAAAAAGAACCGAAAGCAGCACCGAAAATAATCAAACCTTCAACAGGTTGGATCAAAACGCCTATATGCCCACCTGCTATTAGAAATCCACCTAATACACAGCCCAAGATGACCACATAACCGATGATTACAAACATGGTTTCCTCTATTTGAAATTAATGATGAGTTTCAATTGCTTTAACATGCGATTGTGACGACTTATTGCTAACTGTTCAAGTGACTGATGAATTTAACGGCTGTTTGGTTTTTAACACTAATTTACTCAATGCCGGCAGCACTACAAAAGTACAGATCATAATCCAGAAAATACCTATAGTAATAACCACGCCCATGCTGGAAATGCCTTGATGCGGAGAAAATGCCAAACCAATAAAACTGGATATAGTGGTTAAAGCGCCATAGAACATGCCTCGTGCGGTACTTGATTGATAAATGTTTTGATCTTCAGCCAAGGAATGGTGTAGCTTTTCTACCATATGTATACCATTATCCACCCCTAGTCCCATTAACAAAGGCAATGCAATGACATTGGCAAAATTGATGGGCGTACCGGTAAATACGGTGCTGGCCATAGTGAACAGTCCAGCCAAAACTAGTGGCGACATGACCAAAAGCGTATCAACAATACTCCGGCGGATAAATAAAAGCAGCATGGCAATTGTCACCAAAGCAATCACAATCGCTTCCTGGAAAGATCCGATTACCGCTTTCATCGACTCCCAATACATAATAGGCAAATCAGTCACATCAGGGGCAATAGCTTGAACATCAATGATAAAAGCTTGCAAATTTGTTAAATCATTTAGATCTTCCTTAGGGAAAATCTGGATGCGATAAAAACCTTCCTTACTGAACCAACGTTCTGTTATTTCTGCCGGTATACTGGACAGTTTAATTTCTTCCGCATCTAAACTGGTTAATAACTCATTCATTACAGTCGGCAAAGTTCCGAGCAAGCAAGTCTGAATTTTTTCGATAAACACGCCGCGATCAGGTGGAAAACGTGATTCCAGTTCAATCACCACATCTTTTAATTCCTTCCTAAAAGCCGTTAAGGATTTTATTTCATTTTCATTGGTTTTTTTCGGCAAATTCCGATCTATGGTAGCGATCATGCGTTTGATACTGTCGAATGGGTCAGTTCCGGTTTTCAGTTGCGGGAACTGTTGAAGCCTGGTACCCAAAGTCAAAGCCATACCGTCGATCAGTTCTAATTTTTCTTCCTGTTGCTTGGGTACAAAGTCAAATAAGCTAACCGTTTTATCGACGGTCTTCAATTTAGACAACTTCTCTTGGATATCCTGAGCTTCTGTCTGGTTTTTTGCTAAAACCGTCAGCGTCATGGGAGAGGTTTCTCTGGCTCTCATCAAGTCCTTAAATGCAATGACTGATTCGGTGTTCGGATCTCTTAAATTGATCGGATTAAAGTCGGCTTTGACTTGGAAAACAAAATAAATAGCAACCAACGCAGCCACTAGTGTGACAAATGAAATAGTCTTAGCGTAATGCAACGTAACAGACGCTAAAAATATTGAACATCTAGATTGACCCGGCTTTTCTCCGGGAAGCTGGGAAATTGTCGGAGCTGGCAGTATTTTCAACAATATAGGCAATACGGTTAGCGTAACAAACAAACAGATAAATAAACTGGTTCCAGCCAACAAGCCTAACTCGGAGATACCTTGATAGTCTGTAGGAATGAACGAATACAAACCAATAGACGTGGTGCCGGCACATAAAATTAACGAAGGGCTGGTTGTCAATATCGCTTCACGAATTGAGTTGGCTTTATTACTGCCATGCAAGATCAGATTATCTTTATATCTCAAACAAAAATGGATGGCGTATTCAACGCCTAAACCAATATTCGACACCGCAAACGCCACTGAAATCAGATTCAACTGTTTTACTGCCACTGACGCAAACAAACCACAGAATACCATGCCTAACGCCAGGGTAAACAAAGTGGCAAACATCATCATCCATGAGCGGTAGGCTAATAGCAATATCAGCAACACCAGCAAAATTGAAAAGATACTGGCTGTAAAAGTGCCTTGACTCATACCGGCCATTTCATCATGTTCCAGACCAACTTCGCCGGTAACCCAGACTTTAACTTCCGGCAGATTTGGATCTTGAACCTTTTTAATTGCCTGACGGATAATGTTGATGGCCGGTTCAACCGGTAATATCTGCGAATAATCAAACTTTGGCGTGACCAGAATAAAAGCCTTTTCGGATTGCTCTTTGCTAATCTTGTTTTCGGCTATCAATTTTTGCCAGGACAACAAGTCAGTTTCCCCGTTTAAAGTTTTATGCAAGGAATGACTGACTTTATCGATCAATGAGAACAGATCTATTGGTACTTCGGCAGATTTGTTTTGAGCATTAAGCGCATCCTCAAAAATTGAGAAAAACCCATTCAAGCTGGGATCCTGAGCAATTCTACCTATAAACGGCTGAGCCTGAGCTAAAGTAATAGAAAAGTCCTGCAGCTTATCCGCATCCAGATAAAGTAAGCCATTACGATGAAAAAACATATTTTCATCCGGACGATATATATGTGTGAAATGCTCCGTATCCGCCCTTAACTCCCGGGCCAGACGCTGAGCAGCCGCTTTAGTCAATTCAGGACTGGATGACTCCACCACCAGCAATAAAGTATGAATTTCCTGATTAAACGATTTTTCAAAATTACGGCGCGTTTTTTGAAACTGCGCATCCGGAGCAATTAATTCGGCCGTATCGGTATTGATGCTTAAATGATTACCGGCATATTGCAAAGCAAGATAAGCCAGAATCAGGACGACCGAAAGAGTCAGAATTGGCGAATACAACAACCAATTGCCCCATCGATAGGCAATATTGCTTATACGATTTTCCAGGGACATATCAAGCACTCATTATGGTTCGTATCAAATATACAGTATAACTGAGATACATGATTAGCAAGCCGGCGCCTTCCCTTCTTTTAATACTGCCTAAACCGGTCTTGCTGCTTCCAAAAAAAAACAAAGATGCGGTCAATACCGCCATGACCGGCCAGTCACGCCAAACAATTTCCGTAGGAATTTGCATAGGATGAATTATCCCTGCCAAGCCAACCACTGCCAAAGTGTTAAATAAATTGGAACCAATAATATTGCCCAGGGCTAGATCGTCTTCACCTTTGCGCGCTGCAGCAACGGCAGACGCCAATTCCGGTAATGAAGTGCCAACCGCCACTATCGTTAAACCGATGATGACATCACTTACCCCTAAACCATGAGCGATCTTGACCGCACCGCTCACTAATACCTGCGAGCTGATGACCAATAGCGCCAAACCGCTAATGACCCACAATAAAGCCTGAGAATGTGAGGTCGGCAAGTCTTCCAGCTCCTGAGTCATTTCAATTTCAAGAGTATCTATTTGTTGATTTTTACCGGTATGGGCCATCCAGATCATTACACCTGTAAACACCAGTAATTCCGATACTGCATCCAGGCGTGTCAGTTGGCCATCATAAATCTGCAGAAACACAAACAATGTCACGCAAAATAAAATTGGCAGCTCCTTTTTGATAATTTTGGAATGTACCTCAATCGGTTTAATGACGGCAGCCAAGCCTAGAATTAAAGCAATATTGGTAATATTAGAACCATAGGCATTACCCAAAGCTATGCCGGGATTACCTTCCCAGGCAGACAGCGCAGAGACGGTCAACTCAGGAGAAGATGTGCCAAAACCCACTACCAGCATGCCAATCAGCAATGTCGGCATACCCCAATGTTTCGCCAGCGCCGCTGCACCATCTACAAACAAATCGGCGCTCCATACCAAAACAATTAACCCCAGTACTATCATCAAGATCGGCAACGCCATACACTACCCTTACATTAAGCAAAATTTAAATTGATTATTAGCAAAATCTTAAAAAATTAATCAACCGTCCAATGCACCAGACCACTATAAGCAGTACCAATCACCACCAAACCGAAGACAATCCGGTACCAAGCGAAAATGATGAAATTATGGTGGCTGATATAGCGCAACAAACCTTTGACTGCGATCAGTGCACTAATAAAAGCGGTCATCAGACCCACGGCAAACAGACTACTATCTTCTGCAAAATTCAGTAATTCGCGATGTTTATATAAGTCATAGGCGCTTGCCAAAAACAGAGTAGGAATAGCCAGAAAAAACGAAAACTCAGTAGCTGCCTTACGGGATAAGCCAAAAAGTAAGCCGCCAATAATAGTCGCACCTGAACGTGAAGTACCCGGAATTAGTGCAAAAGCTTGGGCAAGACCCAGTTTCAAGGCATCAAGCGGCGTCAAATCATCCACTTCCTGCACTGTAATCTTATGCTCTCGTTTTTCCGCCCAAAAAATCACCAAGGCGCCAATAATAAAGGCCAATGCAACCGGAACAGGCTTGAACAAAACCGCTTTTATATACTTTCCAAAAATCAGGCCTAAAACTGCCAATGGCATAAACGCGATCATTATATTCAGCACAAATTTCTGCGCTTGGCGCTGGCTGAACAATCCGGATAACACCGTGGCTATTTTATGCCGATATTCCCAACAAATTGCCAGAATAGCGCCAACCTGGATGACTATGGTAAATAACTTGGCTTTGTCATCATTAAAACCAAGCAAATCTCCTGCCAAAATTAAATGTCCGGTACTGGAAACCGGCAAAAACTCAGTGAGTCCTTCAACAATACCAAGAATAAAAGCTTTGAAAAGTAATATATAATCCATAAATTAGGCTGTTGAAGTTAAAATCGAATATTGATAGTTATTGTATTGGAAAACTATGATCAAGAATGTTTAAAGCCATGTAAACGGGAAGGGATTATAGTCTAATAATTAGTAACATCATAAATTAGCGGTCGATTAACCAATAATTTTAGCTGAGTTTTTAAAACACCGTTCAATTTGCCGCAAAGATTTAGCAATGAATATTGAAAAGAGAGACCGAGGGTTACTGACCGCTCAAGTCATAAGACTCCAATTTCTAAAACAGGCAGCTTGCCCGTAATAATTTGCCTGTTTATCAAACACATTCCAAACCACTGCATGTTTTATCTCAAAACGCTTGCCGGTTTTAGCAATGCGGATTCCGGAATAATCATCGATATAACCTCTGGCAGTCACTTCAGCCAGCAGCCGATCACGCTCCTGCCGATTAACCGGCTCTGCTGAAAACCGCGATGGCATTCCTACAAACTCGGCCCAGGAAAACTCAAACAAGGCCAGCGCGGTGCGATTAGCATAATTAAACAAGGGGTCCGGATCGGTGTTGTGTGATACCAGTGCAAAATCAGCTTCAAAGATTTGTCTGGCAGGTGATATGCCTAATATTGGCTCTATCAGGTTTCGGTTTAATAGCAGTCGATAACTTTCCAATAGCAGGGCAACATGTTCCTCATTGAAAAAGTTAGTTTGGCACGGTTCCGGCGAATTACTCATAAAGCTGAATTAGGAGAATTGAGAATCTACTCGTCTACATCCTCAGAATATTTAAAGTTTCTGAGAATTCGATAAATTATATCAATCATACATGCCTCAGCAGAGTTTGCAATGCACACTAACCAAGTTTTGAAGCTACAATTCCGCCCACTGCCTCAGCAGATTATGATAACAACCCGCCAACCTGAGTAACTCCTGATTTTCCAAACTGTTTGGCAATTGTTGATGCAGACTAATGATAGATTGATCCAGATCGTATAGCAGTCTACGCTGTTCATCATTGCGAACCATACTTTGAATCCAGAAAAAACAAGCCTGGCGTTTGCCGTGTGTGACAGGCGTAACACTATGCAGGCTGCCGGATGGATAAAGCACCAGATCAGCTGCAGGCAATTTGACATAATGGGAGCCATAGGTATCTTCAATAACCAATTCCCCACCCTCATAGTCTTCGGGTTCGGACAAAAATAAGGTAACGGATAAATCAGTGCGCATCCGATCCGTTATTCCCCGAATGGCATTATCCACATGATTGCCAAAACCCATTCCGGCAGCGTAGCAATTGAATAGCGGCGGATAGATACGGCGCGGCAAAGCGGCGCTGATAAATTGCGGGCAGCGTTCCAATGCGCTTAAAATCAAGCCGCCCATTTCGACAGCCGGCGGCGAGTTTTCTGTAACTTGCAAATTGTTTTTGACTGCCGTAGATTGGTAACCGGCGGTAACGCGGCCATCAACATATTCGGCCTGTTCCAGCAGATGCTGGATATGTTTCAATTCTTCGGCGGTTAAAACATTTTCGATATGCAATAGCATAATTTATTCAACTTGGGTTAAATATTTAAGAATCAGACGACGAAAACAGGCTTAACTGTGAGTCAGACAGGCCGGCTCGCATTCAACGTTTTTTTGTTCAAACTCTTCAGCGCGTTTTATCCAATAAAGCGCTTTCTCCGGTTCGGGTTTGCCGGACACACCCAATAACAAAGCTTGGCCGTACCGATAAAAATCCATTGCTTCGCCATTTTCGCAGCAATATTCCAATACTGTTAAACCATATGCTCTAAGTTCCGGATATCTACTATCAATCAATACACTGGCGACAGTTCTGCGGACATTCCGGGTGCCATTTTGCGCCGCCTGTAAAAACCAGCCCGCTGCTTCATATAATTGTCCGGAATCCATCAAAATACTGGCCCAATTATATTGGCCTCGAAAATAACCGCTTTCTGCGGATTTTCGATACCATTCGTGGGCAGAGTCAAGATCCCGCTCAATGCCCCAACCCTCTTCGTAACAGCGAGCGAGAAGATTCATGGCCCGGCCATGCCCTTGTGCAGCAGCTTTGCCATACCAGTAAAATGCCTGGTGCGGATCGCGTTGCGCACCATTTCCATCCAGAAAGCAATGACCTAGGTTATATTGCGCCCAATCATTGCCCAGATGAGCCGCACGATTATAATAGTAAAAAGCTCGTGTTAGGTTTTCGGCAACTCCCCAGCCGTTTTCATAACAACGGCCCAGCATATTCAAGGCGTCCTCGTCACCACTTGCAGCCGCACGCTGAAACCATGCAAAGGCTTCCTTGTCATTTTTACTCAAGCCGTTACCCTCCAGCAACATGCGTCCCAATCGCATCTGCGCCTCAATGATGCCTTGATTTGCAACCAGACGCACCCACATTACCGATTCTTTAGGATTGCCAAGCAAATGATGTAAGTCTTTGCTGCTCATCTGCTTGAGTTTACCGAGATAAAGATCAGGCAACCGTAAAGGCGTTCTGTGGTTCATAACCTGAGTATGCGCTTAAGCATTAGAATACTACATTGATCGTCAGCAGGCCGGTGCGGCCTGGGCCAGGAACAACATGGCTTTCCGATGCGCTGGAATAGTATGCGCTCTGAAAATAATATTTGTTGGTGACATTGTCGAGATTCAATTGCACATTAATCTGCTTGGAAATCTGGTATGAAGTCATCATGTTCCAAAGCATGTAGCCCGCCATTTTGGTCGAGTTATCCGGTGAGGCATAACGCGGACCGTAAACATAAAGTCCGCTACCCAGTTTCCATTCACTGGTAGGAGTGAAGGTTGTCCACAGATTGTAAGTATCGCTGGCCACATTAGGTACTTTGTTACCGGCATCGCTTAAACCCGTATTTGCGTCAATGCCATTCACAATAAGAGCGTTAAGGTGGGTATAACCGGTATTGATTTCCCAATCCGAGGTAATCCGGCCATTCAATGTCAATTCCACACCTCTGCTTCGCTCATTAAAAGTGACCGCCTGCAGGGTAGGATCATCAGGATCGGCCACCCGGACATTATCCGCTTGGATTTGGAATAAAGCTCCATTCAAAGACAGCTTACCGTTTAATAAACTGATCTTGCCGCCCACTTCCAAATTAGTGGTTTTTTGCGGGGTCAGCGGCGTGGTCGATGGAGCCAGCGTCAGGTACTGGATAGCCGGGTTATAAGACGTGCCGTAAGAAAAATAATAACTATGCGTATCAAAAGGCTTATAAACCAATGCGGCTCTAGGACTAACCAAGGAATTTGTTTCGGTAAAAGAATTGCCTGAGGTGGTATCGTAGAATTTGGAAATGAAACGATCAAAATTCATACCGCCGATAATATCCCATTGGTCCGTAATATGCATTGTATCCACTGCATAGAGGTTAATATCATCGCCTTGCGAACCCGGTTGAGCCGAAATAATCTGCGGATATGTCTCAGGCTGCTGCGGGTTGGGATTAAGCAGCGAAGTTGCAGGCATCGGCGGTGACGGAAGGTCATTTTGGTTCTGATAACGGATAGTATTCATGGCTTCACGGCTTAAACCCAAACCTGTTACCAGATCATGCCGAAACTCACCGGTTTTAAAACTGGAATTAAGATTAAGCCGGTCTATCAGCAATGTCGTGGCGCCAGAGCTACTGGGTTGGTCGCGAGAAACCAGAATAGAGTTAAGCGGCGTGCCTAGCGGATAACTGCCATTTGGCAGCGGCCCATCTAATATCGGCGCCGTTACTCTATAATTAAAGCCATAGTTGCCATAACGAAAGGTATTGCTGAGTTTGAAATTTGCGTTGAAAACGTGTTCAAGACTTGCAGTCACCACATTAGTGTTAGTCTGGGTGCGATCATAATTGGCCAAGCCGTAAAAATTACTACGCGGCACCGGAGCCGGCCCGCCCCAAAGAAACGGAATACCATAATCGGGAATATTATTCTCTTCCTGATGCAAATAACTAAGGGTCAGGCGCGTCGGCCCATCCAGGCCAAAACTGATGGAAGGGGCAAAGCCGAAACGTTGATTCAGCACCACATCCCGGTCGGCGACATTGGAACGCTCACCCATGACGGCAAGGCGCACCGCCGTACCGGAATTTATAACTTCATTAAAATCTCCTGTAAGGCGGGCCAAGGCATTGGTGCCACCCTTCACAGAAAAAGAATTCAATGTGGTATTGGTCGGTTGCTTGGTCTCCTGATTGACAATACCGGCTGTTGAACCATAACCAAACATCGTCGACGAAGAACCTTTGATAACATCAACCGAATCCAGGTTAAAACTGTCCCGTGTATAGTTGCCGGGATCGCGCAAACCGTCCATGAAAAAACCGTTTTGCACCACCAGACCCCGTAGATTGACATTGTCGCCATGCGCACCGCCTTCTCCGGAATTCAAGGTAATACCCGCCACATTTTTCAAAGCATCCTGCAAACGTGTAATGGATTGGGATTGCAGTTGTTCCTGATCTATCACATCAATTGCCTGAGGAATATCCTGAATAGGCGCTGAATACAAATCAATATCCAGTTTATGCAGATTATTGCTCACGGCAGTTGTATTACCTTGAACCCTGATTTCCGGTAATACCGTGTCATCATCAGCCTTTGCCAATTGAGAAACCGTGCTTGAGGCAGCAATGCCAAACACTGTTGCCCCTATGAACTTTGAAGACGCTTGCCCTAATTGGGATTTACAGCTTTTAATATGAGGGTAACTTCTTACATACATCATTCAGTCTCCAAAAGTGGCATCCGCATTGATCGGATGCTCCACTTACCTAAAAGTGGCTAGCGGATTGCCATGCTCTTGTTACGAATGATAACCATTATCATTAGTTATGTAAAGAATTGTTAAGCTTTTTTTATGGTATTTCCTGTAAAACCAAACCTTTGCGGTTCGGGTTGGTATTTGAATATTTCCTATTTACTCAACATCATGAAAAAAATTGTAATCGATATAACGGTTTCCATCATCGGAATGAAAAATGACATCGGCAAATTGCTTGTCAGCCAAGATATCCTTAGCAGAATACACATAACGGGCGTGAACCATTTGCGAAACGGTTTCATCTATTCCGCTTAAAATAATGGTCAATATGCAGTTGGTTCGTTTAAGTTCTTCAAGGGTCATACCGTACATTGGGCTGTCTTCATTGATCTGATGCATGACCGTCCAAGTCAGCATAAAATTTGGCGTCTGGCTTCTAACTAATTTCAGATCATAAATTCGGCGCATTGATTTTCCTTCAAGGGTGATTTCATCTCGAAACAGGTAACAGCGCATCTTTGCTTCCAGAATGAGATTAGTACGCCGATTCGCGGCGCGAAACATCAATGTAGGCTGATTGTCGAAATTGGTGATTACCGCCACTTTACTAAACATAACCCGCGCTGTTGGCCGTGAAAAGCGGGCAAAGGATAATCCGGTCATGACGGCTATCCCGGTCAGACCGGCAATGGATTCAATAGTGACTATGCTATTGGCATAAATCGTTTTGGGGTACATCTCACCATAACCGATAGAAGCCAAGGTCTGAACACTAAAGAAAAACCGATCTAATAAATCATCCGGTTGAGCGTTGGCGATACAATCGCCACCCGCCAAATATGCAAGCGCAAAAATAAGATTGAGTGCTAAGTACCCCAAAGTAATCAGCGCCAAAAAGCCGCCCCAAGAAATGGTTAGCAACATATGGTAAGGATCTCGCCAAAATGAACGCCAGTTCCCTACTGAAGTTTCAAGCTTACCGTCTTGATTAATAATATGTCTTAAAGAAAAGTCCGTGTCGCTTGATTTATTGCCAATATGTTTGAATCGCTTGTTCATGATAAATTGTGGTCTTTACAGTTTAATCAGCAGTTTTTTCTAATCTTAACCACAATTCAAGGAGAATAAAAATGCACGCTCTCTATAATCCATTACCGCTTGGCGCATTAACGCTGTCGAATCGAATTTTGATGGCGCCATTAACGCGTTGCCGGGCTGATGCCGACCATGTGCCTACCGCGTTAATGGCGGAATATTATGCGCAAAGAGCAAGCGCCGGGCTAATTATTGCCGAAGCGACCAT